>JBBSFA010000366.1:0-4490 GCA_038239185.1 Elainellales cyanobacterium
ATGCGATCGTCAGGCTGTAAGGGCGCGGCATTCGGGCAATCATTTGTCGGTGAGTGCAAGAAGTTTGTTGCCGGATGCCACGCCCCTAACTGTGGTGAATCATACGCCGATCGCTCACCGATGAACCTGTGACGATCGGCTCAACTCGATCGCCCCTAGCGCACCAACACGCTCATAAATTTGCCCTCCGCAAACGGAGCCGGGACGATCGGCGTAAACTGGATGCGATCGGTGGCAATCCGTTTGACGTAGAACTCGTTGATCAGATGCAACACCTGCTCACGAGTGCCAATAATCCACACCTGCGCTTTTTCCGCAGGCGAAACGGGCAGCAGTTCATTGAACTCTGAAGTCATGGGAATGTCCTCGCTAATGCGTTGTTTTAGAGTGAAGAAAAGCTTAAGGCGTGGTTGCCGAACCACTTGTTTTGCATTAGCGAGGCGATCGGTGTTTTAATCGATCAGCCTAAACCTCTGCTACTACCAGAGCGAAGGTTAGCTGATTAGGGTTGGTTGCAACTTCCCTAATCAGTGCCTCACCTTAAGCCTGTCTACTAGTGCTTGGGTTAATTCAGTGAAAACACCAGTGTTGCAAAGCATAAAATAAAATCTGCAACTGCACAAGCGTATTGAGTCATCCTTCCCTGATGTGCTGCTCGGCTGGAAAGCGATCGCCGCTAAACTGGGCGGTTGATCGTTCCGGTCAAAGGCGAACTCGCGATCGCATAAGACTTCACCGGAATCCGTCCCGCCAAGTAGGCAAACCGTCCCGCTGCCGTTGCCATCCCCATCGCCCGACCCATCAGAGCCGGATTTTCAGCCTGAGCGATCGCAGTATTGATCAGCAGCGCATCCGCCCCCATTTCCATCGCCTGCGCCGCCTCGCTAGGCGTACCAATCCCCGCATCCACGACTACAGGAATCTTCGCGTTCTCAATAATGATGCGGATGTTTGCCGCATTCTGAATCCCCTGTCCAGAACCGATCGGAGAGCCAAGCGGCATCACCGTTGCACAGCCTGCTTCTTCCAGACGTTTTGCCAGCAGCGGATCGGCGTTGATGTAGGGCAACACGGCAAACCCTTCTTTCACCAGCTTTTCAGCCGCTTCTAGCGTGCCGATCGGATCGGGCAGCAGGTATTTGGCATCTGGAATCACTTCCAGCTTGACAAAATTGTTGTCCTCTTGCCCCAGCAGCTTTGCCATTTCTCGTCCCAGCCGCGCCACCCGAATCGCATCTTCTGCGGTCTGACATCCGGCTGTATTCGGCAGCATCCAGATTTTGCCCCAGTCGATCGCTTCTGCGAGTCCTTCATGTCCCGGCGCATTGGTTTGGACGCGACGCACGGCAACCGTGACAATTTCACAGCCGCTAGCCATAACGCTCTGGTGCATTTGCTCAAAGTTGCGGTATTTGCCCGTGCCCGTCATCAAGCGCGATCGAAACGATCGCCCCGCAATCACCAGCGGCGAAGGATCGCAAAAGGAGTCCAGAGCAGGTTGAACTTGAGATTCAGCGGGCGTAGAGTATTGCAGCATGGAAGTTACAGAAGGAGGAAGAATAGGAGTATGAAAGCGATCCCAGGCAAAAGAACTCAGCAGCGGATCGGTTTGCTGACTCCAGAGGCGATCGCCAATCAATTTAGCGGTAATCGGCGCGAGTAAAATCCCGTTGCGATAATGCCCCGTCGCCAAGGTCAAATTCTCGCAGAGACTATCGCCCAGGATCGGCAATTCATCTGGCGTAGCAGGTCGAAACCCCCACCAGCAGTCATGAATCGGCAAGTCTCGCAGCGCTGGATAAAGCCGAATCGCAGCGTTCAGCAGCGTTTGCAGTCCAGCAGGCGTGTTGTGCGGCGTAAAGCCAACAGCTTCAGTCGTTGCCCCAATCACAATTCGTCCATCCCGACGCGGCACAATATAGGCTTCTTCGCCATACAGCACTCGTTGCAGCGGCAAATCGATCGCCGGATGCGGCACTTGCACCGCTAGCATCTGTCCTTTGTGCGGCTGCACTGGCACGGGCAAAAGCGCCTGCGACCAAGCCCCAGTTGCCAGAATGTAATGGGCTGCATGGCGATCGCCTGCCGTAGTTCTCAGCCCGACGATCTGACCTTGGCGCTGCTGAAAATCTGTGACTGCCACGCCTTCTTGCAGGTCTACGCCCAAGCTTTCCGCCGCGAGTCGTAGCACCTGCATCAACGATCGGGTGTCAACCTGCCCCTCTTCGGGAAACCACCAGCCGCCGCTGACTTCGTCCCCCAATCCGGGCTGAGCCTGATGGATGGCAGTTCGATCGAACCACGGTGCGTCAAGTGCCTGACCGGGAGTATAGACAGGCGCTAAAATCCCACATGCCCAATAGTCTGCCGACTTGCCGCTTAGCCCTTCCAGCTTGCTAATCCAATCGGGATAGAGCGCCAAACTTTGCAGCCCCAAGTCCAGCATCGGTGCAGTCAAAGCTTCGGCTCTGGGAGCCAACATCCCGGCGGCAGCATGAGCCGCAGCCTGCTGAAAATCGCGGCTGAGCACCGTGACAGATGCGCCTCGCAGCTTTAGATCTACGGCGATCGCCAATCCAATCACGCCGCCGCCAATAATCACAATTTCATTCGCTGCGCTCATAGCACCCATTCACCCTGGATTCGCTCTTGCATTCACTGAAGCCTTACCACCAGGCAGAAACCGTGCGGCTGTTGGCAGTTGAGGTCGTAGCAGGTCTAGTCACGGGAGCAGAAGATTCCACCGGACTGCTGACTCGGCTGGGCACACCATCGGGGCGGATCTGGTAGCCCGGTTCTGCGGGTTGATCGATCGGTTGTTCTGCGGGTGCGGCAGGCTGCTGCGAGACTGAAGTATCCGGCTGAAGCGATCGCGAAGGCTGATCAACCGCGTAAGGACTGCCATAGACAAACTCGTCAATGCGATCGAACGCAGTCTTGACAAAACCAGAAAGCCCGTTTAACGCCGAATCAGCACTAAAAGGTTTGGAAGAGGAGTTCGGGATCGCTGGATTAGGCTGAGCTGAATTAGGCTGAGTTGTATAAGGAGTTGGCGGATACGTGCCGGGTGAATATGTGCCAGGTGGATATGTGCCAGAAGGATAGCTGCCCGGTGGATAGCTTGGTGCAGTGGGACTAGAAGAATAAGTCGAAGAGGGCGTACTCGATGGCATTGTCCGATTCAGCAACAAGAGTGCCAGAAATGCCAGCAAGGCTAAACCAATTAACTTTCCGGCATCCTTGATCAAATCAATTGAGGTGAATGCTAACCCCACAATTACGATGCCCGCGATCGCAATCAGGATGACAAGTTGTTCGGACATATCCTGATCTCCACCCACAGCGCTATTTTCATCATATTCATATCATCCCCTACACCGATGAGTTTTGCTTCATTAGCGAAGACTTCTTATGACCTAAGCGGCTACCAAAGCGCCTGAACAGGTCGCACCGGAGCCGGAGAGGGCGCAGGCGCAGGATTAGTATTGGTAAGGTTCGGATTTTGGGTTGTCACAGTTGGTGCAGGGGTCGCAGGAAACGACGGCTGCGGGGTGAAGGGCTGCTGAGCATACAGTTGAGACAAGGCTGGATTTAAGCTATCCGTAGCCGATCGCCAGCCTAGCGCTGCTGCCGGAACCCCCGCTGAATTAGCATCTGCGACCAGCGTTTCGGAAGGGTTGGGAGTCGGTGAATTCTCTGCAACCGAGTTCGTTGCCTCTACTACTTTGACTGATCCAAGCAGCAGCAAGGTTGCAGCCATCAAAGCCCAACTGACTGGGCGCAGAATTCCTTTCAGTGCAGTGCCTACGATCGCGGTGACTACACTAGTTGCCAAAAGCCCCAAAAGCGCGCTCATCTAACATTACTCTCACTAGATCAATACATCTATTCTAGTCGTCTATTCTAGCCGTCTACGTAAGCGGGTGTATAGATTTCCAAAAACCCGCGAACTTTTTCATCTGCAAGCTTTGTCACCTGTACATCACCGAAGCAGCAAGTTTGACCCGCAAGTCGGCGATCGAGCGTGAGAGAATAGGAAAGCGATCGCCTAACTGGATCGTGCCAGTTATCGTGCCAGTTGAGGTTCGATCGTGCCCTCTGCAATTTTTTCTTATGACTTCAGATTCTGCAAACGCGACCGCCAAAACGGTGTGGATCTACGATACGACTTTGCGAGATGGCGCTCAGCGAGAGGGCTTATCGCTTTCCACCGACGACAAACTGCGAATTGCCCGCCAGCTCGATTGCATAGGCGTGCCGTTTATCGAAGGCGGCTGGCCAGGAGCTAATCCTAAAGATGTCCAGTTTTTTTGGCAGTTGCGAGAAGAACCGCTGACGCAAGCAGAAATCGTTGCCTTTTGCTCCACTCGCCGCCCTGGCAAAAAAGCCGCTGAAGATCCAATGCTTCAGCCGATTCTGGCAGCCGGGACGCGCTGGGTCACTCTGTTTGGCAAATCCTGGGATCTGCATGTCACCACCGGGCTGCAAAC
>JBBSFA010000367.1:0-4479 GCA_038239185.1 Elainellales cyanobacterium
AAGCTGGCGATCGACAGATCCACCACTTCAGAAGCGCGCAATCCATGCATCAGCAGATGAATCAGCAGCTCGTCTCGATCGCGCGACTCTCCCAACAGCGGCAACGTTGCCCAAATCCACCCGAGCGCCGCCTGACTGAGATCCTGGGGCGTACTCAACGTCGTCTTCAACCACTTCACCGAGGTCGCAGGGTTACTGGGGCACTGATGGGGATGCGTCAGATGCAGCCAGCCAAAGAAACTCTTGAGGGCAGTCAGCGCGGCATTAATGCTATTGCGGGACAGCGGCTTGCCCTGTTGCGTGCGTCGCTCCTGCTCCAAATATGCCCGATATCGCCCCAGTAACGCAGCCGTCACTGCCCCGAACGGGACTTCCGCCCATCCCATGAACTGTTTCAACTCTCGCTCATATAGCCTGCGGCTATTTGCTTCTAAATTACTTGATCGCAGGAACTCATGAACGATCGGCAAGCGAATATCAATTTGATCAGAAGCCACCTGCCGCTGTTGCTTTAGCTGAGCGGGTTCAGCTCTCCCTAGAGTAGGCGGAGCTTCTACCTCTGGCAGAATGAGGGTGACCGGCGGGACGATCGCATTGAGGTCAGGGAAGTGTTTCATAGTTCAGGAGCGATCGCTTCGCCCAAGATTCTAACACCGCTCCTGTTTTACCGATGATATGGTTCTCATATCAGGACTATGATAAAACTATACGATGTTAATATATAGTCTGTAGAATCATTGGGAAAAGCGCGATCGGGTTGCGGACGATGCCTAAGTCTTTGAATCCTCGCTGTCTCTCTTGTGCCACAATTACTACCGCTGAGGCGCGGGGGCGATCGTGCTGGGATAATGCGGTTTGTCACAATCGACGGTCTCACTATCGGCGGCGTTTGGCTCAGCAGAAAACTTCAGGGGCGGCTTCGGCAGAGCAGATTCCTGTGCTGGAGGTGCCTTTGCCCAATAGTCTTTATGCGATCCTTTATTGCTATGTCACTGAAAAGGGTCGCCTCCATGCGGTGTCGGCTGAACTCTATCGAGGGGATGCGATCGTGGCTAAGGCAGCGCCAACCCATGTGGGTGCGTTGACTGAACGGGTGATCAATCTGTATCTGCGAAATGTCCTGGAAGCGTTTTCGGCTCACATTGATATCTCGATCGCGCTGTTTCGCGATAAGGTGGAGTTGCCTTTAAGTCGTCATGCTTGTCCAGTGGCAGACTGCCCATTAGGGGCTTTGTCTGACGGAGGGGGTAGCGGTGGCAACTGAAGAGAGGCGGGTAGCAAAACCGGCGATCGATCTGCCGCTGCAACTGATGTTGTGGGAATGGCTGGATGAAGCAGCTCAGGTGGTGGCTCAACTGCCGGAACTGGTGACGGTGCAAGTTGGGGTGTCGATTCTGGATGCGGCTCTGGAGGATGTGAGCCAGATGCCGCTGGCGGTGCAGTTGTCGATCGCCGCTCAAGCGATTGACCAACTTGCAGGCTTGTACCAGCGTAAAGCGGAAGAATTGTTGTTGGGCTGGGAGAACTCTGCGACGATCGGGGCAACCCTGTCGGCAGATTGGTCAGCAGGAGTGGTGCGCCAGCCTGTGGCGTTTGACCTCTCTGCGGTAGTGGAACCCGTTGGGGAAAAGCCACCCCGTCGATCCAAGCGGCATTCAGCCATTGATCCAGAGGCTTCGATCGCTGCACCCATTGCCAAAGCAAATGCGATCGCTTTTCTGGATGCGATCGCTGAGGGCGAGGCGGATCTTCAGTCCCGGCTTGCGGCTTTTGCAGGCGATGAGTCCCCAGCGCAGTGGCAAAGGGCGATCGATCGCAGTTTTGAGGGGGGAGAGGAACGGATGAGTCTCACCTTCACCCAACTGCGTCAGCAAACTGGGTTGGCTCCCGTTGAACTTTGGTTAGGGTTGCTCTTGGGCAACTATCGCCTCTCTCAAAAGCTACAGCCTCCGCTTGAGGATGCTGCGATCGCTTTTTATACTGGAGAGGTTTTAGTCAACAAAATATGACTAATCCGCAACTCTACTTGTTCCAATTCAGCGGCGACGAGTAATCCCTCAACGTAGGGAAATTTATCCGGACTTCTTCTCAGTTTCCAATTCAGCTCGACGAATGGATAGGGTCATGTCTAAAACTGTCCGAGTTTTTTCAGGATGTTTTGATTCACCTTGATATAGCCTGTATCGACATGGGTTAAGTGAGGACTCAGTTTATCATGAGCCGCAGGCAAGGCATGGAATGGAATCGATGCATACAGGTGATGCTCTGCATGGAATGGCATATTCCACATCAAAAAGCGCAGCGGAGCCAAGGTCAAGGTCGTGCGGGTATTGGCGAGGGGATTGTCGTCTAGGGCGCAGTCTGTGTGTTCTGCTAGCAAAATAAACCTCAGGACAGGCTGACCCAGCGCTAGGGGCAAAAACCAGTAGAGCAAAAACCAGGGTTGAGAGAAGGCGATGGAGAGGGCGATCGCCACCCCATAAACCAGCAGTTGAAGTCGCGTCGAGCGAATCACCTCGATCCGAGCTATTTGTGGAATATAGGGACAGTCTTCAAGCTGACCCAATGCAATCCTAAGATGACCTTGAATTTTTCCAATCCACCAGGGAATGCCACTGATTTGCCAGCAGTATTCTGCAAAAGTCTTGGGCTGCGGATCGTTTAGTTCTGGATCTTTGCCAGGGATGCGCGTATAGCGGTGATGCCACTTGTGATAACGACGATAAAACGTACTGTTATAAAACGACAGTAGCCCCGCAAACCAAGCGATCGCGTCATTCAGTCGATTGCTGGCAAAAGCGGTGCGGTGGACGCACTCATGAAGGGGCGCAAACATTGCAGCGAAGCTGAAGCCATAGATTGCCAGGGCAGGGAATGCGATGAAGCCGCGATCCATATACGTGATCCAGAGGTAGCCGCTCGCGCCTATGACGGTCAAATGCCCTAACAGCCGAAACGTGCCCTGAAGATTGGATTTAGCATTTAATACACCTAACTCCTGGGTAGACAGAATCTGACTCGGCTTAACATGCCAACTTTCAGGGGCAGCATCTTTTGGCGGCACAGGGACAGAAGCAACAGATGGAGTCTCCGACATGACGATCCTTTGGCATTGAGTAGGAGCGCAAGGACTTGTGTCCCTACAGGGTGTACAACGTATATTCTGATGGATTCAGTCAAGAGAATCGGTATAAAATCGAACACTGGGAGCGGTCAATAGTTAACAGATTAAAAAAGTTAATAGATTAAAAATTCTTGTGAACTACTCCAAATGGGCGTTTCGTAAATTTTAGGCAGCCTAAAGATATTCACTATAAAGTGCTCCTGGTAGTATATCCAACTTAGCAAAGCTCGAAACTTGCTCTATCACTCGATCTTAGCGCTTCTCTTTGCACTCATTGCGCATCGCGTGGGGATAGTGAACGATTCAGGGTTTCTGGTGTTTTGAACCCAATCAGGCTATCTTGACTCATGGTGTACTCCTGGTCTGATCTTGTTTGCTTATTCAGCAGGATACGCCCTTTCTTCTCCTTTCCCATACACCACAAATGACGGGGCGGCAAAAAGTCGGTTGAGGGTCGCGATCGCAGAAATAGTAAACGAGATTTCAAGGGTTTCAGCTCTGTTAATCCTGTGATCAGAAGGGATTGAGGACTTTTTGCCGCCCCGTCCAGACAATAACTCTCATAATTGAGATGCACTCAGATCACCCTGCATAGAGTCATATATGGTGATCGTTAGCGATCGCCCATCTTCATGGAAGAAGTTTTTGCCATGATTCAGGTTTCTTAATGCCTCTTGCATGGCTTGAGCTTGTTTACCGGGTTGGGTTGGTTACCGCATCCTCCAGTGTGGATGGTGATGTGCCTGAAATTGATTCTGAAACTGGGGAAATTGGCTCAGCGGGTGAAATTACGTTCCCTGGTCGGGTGGAGGAGGTAGCACTACTTCCTACTGTCGCGTTTCCTCCTCCTGGTAGTGATCCCGAGTAGTGCCCATTTTGGGAGGTTGGAGGAGTGGCGGAGTCTGCATCATCTTCATTATCCGCGTCATATTCCTTGGCTTTGCCAGGTTGTCCAATCCCCTCATTGGCAATGCCCTCCACATATTGATAGGTTTTCTCAGACAGTAAGCCCGCTGCAAAGGCAAGCAAAATAAGGGTTTCACGACGGATCTGATTGACGTTAGCGGTAGAAACTACAGAGTGGAGAGAGACATCCACAACAAATACGGCGACGGCTAAAGCCATTCCCAACAGAGGTCTATAGATGTAGACACGGAGTCCGTTTTCATTTTTGGGGTCTAAATGTGAGCGAACTAAGAAAATCCAACTACCGAAGCCACCCAAAATAATTAACAGGACAAAGGTGTCTAGCAAGCTGAGTTGTTTACTCTTTTGTACAGATGCCAACTGCTTTTGCCTGACCCATAGGACTGCCTCATACCAATTTACTGTGAAGCTGCACAAATCATTGAGAG
>JBBSFA010000368.1:0-4475 GCA_038239185.1 Elainellales cyanobacterium
AGAAGCCGATCGCTACGGCGAAATTGCCCAGAAGTCCCAGCAGATCGTGATTATGGCGGGGGCTGATGCTGGATTTGCCGAACATCCCACTAGCCAAAAAGACAACGTGGCGATCGTGCCGCTAGACTCCGCTGATCCAGTCGGGCAGGAGTGGCACTTAATTATTGTGTCGCCCCACTACACGGCAATGGTGCTGTGTCAGGAGCTTTCGGAGGCAGACTACGGCAAAGCGGGACTGCCCAAACAGGATTTGGAGCGCAAGTTTTATGGCTTCTGGACGTTTGAGCCAGAGCTGGTGCTGGAAACCGCTGAATTAGCCGTTGAGCATGTCGGACGGTACAATCCAGACTTGCAGCAAAACCTCGCCGCGCAGGTGCAAGCCATTCGCGATCGGATTCACAGCCAAGATGCGCTCCATAATGTGCCAATGGCAGAGCATATGGGAGCGATCGTGGCGCGGGTGGTGAATTACCTGCAAACCAGTGAAGCCAATCGGAAGTCGTTGCTAGACGAAAACCTCGTTTCTAATGAGCTGCAAGCGTTTCTGCGAGTTGCCCAACTGATTGACCAAACCGATTTGAGCAATCCCATGGCGGCGGCAGAAGTGGCAACTCTGTCAGAAGCGATGGGGCAACTGCTCGATCTGCCCTCGTGGCAACTGCATCGGCTGCGGCTTGCCGGACTGCTGCACCGACTTGCCTTCCTGCAAACCGCAGAAACCGGACTCAATCCTGGCACTTCTGCCCGCGCCTTTGCCGAATCGCCCGATCAGCCGCTGAGCTGTTCTTTGATACCGGGAATTCAAGTCTTGCGTCGGATGCCACGCTTAAGGGCGATCGCCACGATCTTGACGCACCAGATGGAATGGTGGGATGGCTCCGGACAGCCTGCCGGACTCACAGGGGATGAGATTCCGGTCGAATCACGGATTTTAGGCTTAGTCGCCACCTTCCAACAGCAGGTCGCCAAACTGCGCTCTGACTTGGTGGCAGCTCATCCAGAAGCCCAACCCGAAGTCCACTCAGAGACGGCCCTGACGCAAGCGCTCACCATCTGTCAGACGCAGCAGGGCGAACGCTTCGATCCGAAGCTAGGCGAAGCCCTAGGGTTACTGGTTTCGGCGCTTCAGCAAGGCTTGAGTCTGCCGATCGCCTTGCCCAAAATTGCATCGGGGCTGTGGCTGCTAGATTCTACCGCTGAGGCTAGCTTGCAGATTCTTTTCGCGGAGGCGATCGCGGAGGCTGCAATGGGTTCTAAAGATTCGCTGCCAGAGCCGCAGTAGATGTAGGGTATTTGGGCAAAAACACATAAGGCATACGGACACCGCACATGGACATTGAGGCAATTCGAGTCGGCAAGCATAAACAATTAGCAGGCGCAAATCTAGAGGATGAAGATCTGTCGAAGGCAATCCTCAGCCGCGTCAATCTAGCTGGAGCAATCTTGAACGGGGCAACCCTCACCGCAGCCAATCTGAAAGGCGCAACGTTGGATGGAGCCAGTTTGCTGGGCTGCCAACTGGCGCACACTGATCTAAGAGCGAACCTGCTGGGTGCAAACCTGATGCAGTCAGACCTGACAGGAGCCGACCTGCGGGGTGCAAACCTGCGGGGTGCAAACCTGATGCAAGCACAGTTTGCCCATACCACCCTAGCAGGGGCATTTCTCAGCGGCGCGAACCTGATGGGCGTGAGCTTGCGCGGGGTCGATCTGCGCGGGGCAGATCTGCGTGGCGCAAACCTGAACGGCGCAATGCTGCAAGGCGCAAACTTGGCACAAGCCGATCTGCGCGGCGCAATCCTCTCCGAAGCCAGCCTGGAAGAAGCCGACTTGCGCGGTGCTAATCTAGCCGGGGCAAATCTAACCGGGGCAAATCTACTTTGCGCCGAGCTGGAAGGGGCAAACCTGGACGGCGCAACGCTAATTAGAACCTGCTTGAAAGGCACAGTGCTGGAAGAAGCCTGACGTTACGCTTTCTGCAACTAGCCGATCGCCCCTCCCAAAACCGACCATGCTGTAGGACAAAGCATCATCTTTGCTCACCTTTAAGCTTGTCGTTCTCCAGAGGAGTGTTCGCCCGATGAAACTTGCCCTTGCCGGATTGTGTCTCGTTCTAGCTGCCAGCAGTCCGTCGCTGGTGGGCTTGCCCTCGATCGCCAGTTCTGCCCCAGCTTCGCCCAATGCTGCGATCGCCCAAAACGCCGCGCTCCAAGATGCGGTCATTACCATGGAGCGCACCGCTTGCTTTGGCTATTGCCCGACCTATCGCCTCACCATTCACGGCAATGGTCAAGTCACTTACGAAGGGATCGCCTATGTGGCGACGAAAGGCACTCAAACCATTCAGCTCAGCCCTGAGCAAGTTCAAAGCCTAATTGCTGAGTTTGAACAGGCAAACTTCTTTCAGCTCAAAGATGCCTATACCGTGGATGTGACCGATCTGCCCGGAACGCGAACCTCCATCACCCTCAACGGTCGCAGCAAGGAGATTTGGCACTACGGCTCCGTAGGCGACTCAAACCTGGACAATGCGCCTCCAGCCTTGAGCAATTTGGAAAGGCAAATTGACCAAGCCGTCAACGTTAGCCAGTGGGTTAGGTCTGTCAGCCAGGGCGATCGCCCCAGATAAAGCCCGGTAAAATTGCCGTTTCTCTGCCTTACGCTATATATAGGAAAAAGTAATACAAAAGAACCTACTCAAATCCTACATCTAGTGGCAATATAGAAGCGTCATGCCCGACAGACCGCACCCATAGGTTTCGATTTCGATCTAAATCTGTGGGTGCATCTCTCTACTCATGACAGGATGTCCGCATGACGTGACGATCGCCTGGTCGAGAGATATATGCCTTACTCGCTATCCGCTGCCAAGCTACAGACTTACAAGCGCTGCCCCCGTGCCTACTATTTTCGCTACGAGCGCAAAATTGAAGGAGCCGCGTTCTTTGGTTCAGCCGTTTTAGGCACTTCCCTTCATCAAGCATTGGCGCAAGTATATCAAGACTGGCACTATCAAGATCCAATTCCTCGGATGGATTGGATTGAGCACTGCTGGAGCTTGCAAATCCGCGACCTCACCCCCAGCCAAATTAGCGAAGGGCGATCGATTTTGCGCCGCTACTATTATTCTTTCATTGCCAATCAGTCTGCGATGCGTCGCCCGGTCGCAGTCGAGGGCAGGATTCAAGGCAAGCTTCAGGCGGAAAATCTGGAGTTTGTGCTATCAGGACGCTACGATCGCCTCGACTATCTGGACGACGGGCTGGAGCTGATTGACTATAAATCCGCGAAGGAAATAGAGTCGGTCAATTCCGAAGAAGTCGATTTGCAGATCGGGCTGTATTACCTGGCGTTAGAGCAACACTATCAGCTCAACCTGAAGCGGCTGAGCCTGCTCTATTTACGCACGGGTGAAAAGGTCAGCTTCACGGCGACCCCAGAGCATCGGCAGCGGGTGAAAGAAGTCATTTGCAATCTGGCTTTGGAACTGCGTCAAGACCAAAGCTGGCTACCTGCAATCAATGAGCGGTGCGATCGCTGTGCTTACGCTCGCTATTGCCCAGCCATGCGCGCTGATCCCGATCCGCTGCCAGAAGATGCCAAGCCGGAAGCAGGACTGCAACTGGTGCTGAGCATTTAAGGTCGAATTTCGTAGGGTGCGTTAGGCGCTAGCCGTAACGCACCTAGGAACGATGCGTTACTAACGCATCCTACGCAAAATCGTATGTTATCAAATCCACGTTCCTACTTTAAGAACACAAACTCGCCGTTGCCATCTGCACCCACTTTGATCTGCGCCACATAGAACTGGCTTTGCTGGATTTCGCCTTCTGGATCAAAGGCGATCGCCCCTAGCGGCGTGTCGTATTTGCCCGCCAGAATTTGCTGATTCAGCTCAGTTCGTAGCTGCTCCAAAGACAGCGTGTTCAGCTTCGTTTTCTTATCCACTGCCTGTAGCGCTTCCACAAAAACTTGAACACCTGTAAAAGCTTGAGCGCTGAACTGCGGTGGCTGTTTCTTATTCTGCGCCACATAAGCGTCGCGAAAGGCTTTGTTCACTTCGCCAGGAAGCTGTGGGCTATAGGCTTGTGCAATTAGCACACCATCGCAAGCTTGCTTACACACAGGGAAAATATTGGACGTATTCAATCCGTTGCCGCCAATGATCAACCCTTTGTATCCTAATTCGCGCAGTTGTTTGACCAAGTTGCCGCCATCTGCTGCTAAGCCAGAGACAATAATCAGATCTGGCTTCAGATTCATCGCGTTGGTTGCCTGCGACTGAAAATCGGTATCGGTGGTTTGAAATTTTTGAACTGTAACTAGATTCAGTCCCTTGTCCTGAATTGTTTTCTGAAAGGTTCCCGTTTCAGATTTGCTAAAGGCATCGTTTTGGGCAAAAAAGACCGCTACATTTTTGATTTGGGGATTTTGCTTCAGCGCCGCTTCTACTGCATTCGGCGCAACGACTGAAA
>JBBSFA010000369.1:0-4475 GCA_038239185.1 Elainellales cyanobacterium
CCGACTCCGCGATTCCGATCGGGCAAGCCGCCGACTGGCTCGATCGCCTCGTGCAAACCAAAATCATCGACAACTGGGCAGCCCAAGATGAGCCGTCGCACCTGCGTACTCTGCAAGATCGCATCCTGCGACGCAGCGGCGATCGCGTCGGTCGGATGCTGGCACTGTATCAGCAAATTCTCAGCCCCCAAGGGCTAGTCGCAGACGGTAGTCCCGCCCAGCTCGATCTGCGGCTGACCGGACTGGTGATTCGGCGGCAGGGCTATCTGCAAATCTACAACCCAATCTACGCCATCATCTTCGGTCAGGACTGGCTCGATCGCGAAACGGCAATTTTGCGCCCCTACAGCGAAGCCCTCACAGCCTGGATTGCCTCTGAAGGAAAAGACGACTCGCGCTTGCTGCGCGGACAAGCGCTATTGGACGCGCAAGCTTGGCGAATCGGTAGAAAGCTGGATGTGGATGACTACCGCTTTCTGGTGGCAAGCGAAGAGCTAAATCTGCGAGATCAGCAGAAATCTCTGGTAGCCGATCGAGTGCGAATTGAGCTGGAAGCCGAAAGACAAGCCAATCAACTGCTAGAAGATGCCGCACAACAGGCAACCCGGAGAATTCGCGTCGGGCTTGCCTTTCTGATTTCAGCCGCGATTTTCTCAGGGGTGATGTCTTGGGCGGCTTATCGCTATTGGGCGAATGCCAAGTCTCAAGAGCAACGGGCACAAACCCAAAAAGTGGTCACCGATACGGTGCGCTCTAAGGCTCAATTTGATACGCATCAGGGGTTAGATGCGATCGTCCAAAGCCTTCAAGCTGCCCAAGAACGACCCGACGCACCGGGCGGATTAGAAAATTTGCTGCTCAGCTTACAGACTGCCCAAGACTTGCGGCAAACCCTGGCATCAGAAGATCCCAAAACCCGACAGGCGGTGCAACAAGTGCTGCAACAGGCGGTCTACAACGTCAGAGAGCGCAATCGCCTCCAAGGGCACGATGCCAGAGTCACCGCAGTTAGCGTCAGTCCAGATGGCTTGATCGCCTCCGCCAGCGCCGACGGCACGGTACGGATCTGGCGATCGAACGGCAACTTCTTAGCCCGCACCCCCCGCTGGGACAACGCGACGGTCGAAAGCGTCAGCTTCAGCCCAAACGAACAAACCTTCGTGGCGGTCAGCGGCAAGCAAATCCGCGTCTGGCAACTCCACCTAGCGGACAAGACTATTCAGTTGCTCAAGTCTTTTGAGGCAAAAAACGAGATCAACAGCGTCAGCTTTAGCCCCGATGGACAGACGATCGCTACTGCCGAAGCCCAAGGCAATATCGAACTGTGGAAACCAGACGGCTCTAAACTGGCTCAGATCAAAGCCCACGACGGCGCAGCGTTGACGGTTAGCTTCAGTCCAGACGGCAAGCGATTTGCTTCCGGGGGAGAAGAGGGTGCGATCAAGATCTGGAAAGTGAACGGTGCTAGGTTTCTGACGATCGCCCAGCCACACTCCCCTGTCTTCAGTCTCAGCTTCAGCCCAGATAACCAGGTGCTAGCCTCTGGCAGCGCCGACAGCACGGTGCGGCTCTGGACGGTGGCAGACGGGCGGCAGATCGCCAAACTAGAAGGGCACAGCAACATTGTCCGAGCCGTAAAGTTCAGCCTGGACGGACGGTTGCTCATTTCGGGCGGAGATGACTACACGATTAAGCTCTGGCAGATCGATCGCTGGCTCGACGACCAAGCGATCGAACGAGCCAGCGGCACTCTGCTCACCACCTTACAGGGGCATATCAGCACCGTTTCGGGCTTGGCATTTGGGTCAGATGGACAAACGATCGTCTCTGCAAGCTGGGATCGGACGCTAAGACTCTGGAGCCGACGCGGGGTCTTGTGGAATGTACTGAGTGAACCGATGAATCGCCTTTGGACGACTCAGTATAGTCCAGACGGTAAAGTTTTAGCAGTCGGCGGAGAGAACGGAGCGATCGAACTTTGGAATGCAGAAGGAACGATCAAGCGGAGTTTAATGGGACACAGCAATACCATATTTGACCTCAGCTTTAGCCCCCAAACCGAAAATCCGCTGTTAGCCTCTGCCAGCGCCGATAATACAATTCGGCTCTGGAGCCTAACGGATGGCAAGACGCTGCATACTTTAACTGCCAACAATCAAACCGATGAAGCTCCCTATTTAGCGGTCAGCTTTAGCCCGGATGATCAAATCCTGGCAGCAGGCGATTACAAAGGTGGGCTTCAGCTCTGGAACAGAGAAGGGAAACTACTGGATAAGATCCAGGATAAATTTAGGGGACACGCAAAAGCAGTCTGGGATGTAGCCTTTAGCCCCGATGGTCAAACATTAGCCTCTGCCAGCTCCGATCGCACAGTCAAGCTTTGGCGAGTCAAGGGAAATAAATTAGAGCTAGTCAAAACGATCGAGGGGTTTCGATCGGAAGTCCTGTCGGTGCGCTTCAGTCCAGATGGTCATTTTCTGGCAACGGGCAGCGAAGAAGGCTCGGTCAAGCTCTGGAGTCAGACGGGCGACTTTTTCAAACGCTTGTCAGACAAAGAGCAACCGATTTGGGGGGTGCAGTTCAGCCCTGACAGTCGATCGCTGGTATCGGTGGGCGAAGACAGACTGGTGAAACTCTGGGATGTGCAAACGGGTCAACTGCTGAAAACGCTAGTAGGACACACCGATCAAATCAAAGCCGTCAGCTTTAGCCCAGATGGCAAGACGATCGCTTCTGCCAGCTTCGATAAAACCGTGAAGATCTGGAATGCTGAAACGTTGGACTATGACCAGCTTTTGTATCGAGGCTGTAGCTTAGTTCGCAGCTATCTCAGTGCTCGGATGCCCTCTGAGACAACCGATCCTGATGAAAACAATCCTCCGCTTTGTGAGGGCTTCAAGGCGCAAAAGTAGGTTCAACCGCTAGTTAAAGATTACCCGACTGGGTACTGCCAGTAGGAAGGAGATATCTCATACTTAGAAAAGCTACATAAGTAACTATTGATACAATTTCTCTGTCAAAAAGAGAAATTCAACGCTCTAAACAGTGTTCACATAGTGTTCTAAATAGTGTTCTAAAGGCCAGGAGAAAACATGTCTGATCCTTTAACCTCGCCCAATCTCTATGAATTACACGGGCAGCATCTGCGAGTAACTTACTCTACAACTAGCTTTGATGGAACAGCGCGTCTCGATTATAAAGATGCTCACCAATCACTACACTTTATGGGCGATCAGATCCGCCAGCTAGACACTGAAATTGGCACTTTAGTAACAGTGACAACCTTTAAAACCATTGATACTGGCTCCAAATCTTTCAGCTTGCTCCTACCCCATGTCAACTTAGGATCGAGCCATCAGGAACACTCGAGCAGAAGGAATTTCAACCAATCAGTTCTTCTCACCCATTCCAGGTCTCAACAAAGGCGCAAGGGATCTGTATTCAGTGACGCACCTCAGAGGAGATGCTAAAGCCGTTGCTTTTTAGATTGCAGAGTCTCTGAAACTCTCTGGAGACTCTGCGATCGGCTCTGGTGAGTCTTTGTGCCTGACTCAAGCGATTTGGAGACTCGCTGGAGAGTTCCTGAGACTCGTTGGAGAAATTCTGCAACTCGTTGGAGAGTCCCTGAGACTCGTTAGAGAGAAGTTGAGGCTCTCTGAAGAGTCCCTGCAACTCGTTGGAGAGTCCCTGGGACTCGTTAAAGAATTCCTGAGACTCTCTGGCGAGTGTTTGAGGCTCAGCCCTCGCTTTATTAAGAGATTCACCGAGTTCTTGGGATTCTGCAAGAATTACGCTACTCTGCTAGCAGATTTTTCGGCTGGGTTCATTCACCTGTTTACATTTTAAGTATGCTGCATCAAATACGTGGGTTAACGTGAGTTCGGGTTAAGCAGGCAAGGCGGCATCGTTGATGAGGGAGGGCTTTTTGGGCTGGTGGCAGTAGGCAATTAAGCCCGCCATCACATTGACCGCAAAGTTGGCGGGCCTGCGATGTCGCGAGTGCTCAATCTGGGCAATGTTTTTCAATGGGTCAATCACCGACTCAATCAAACCCCGTCTTCGCAACAGCACCCGGTCTGCCAAAGCGACCAAGCGATTTTTCATCTTGCGGCGAACCTTGGTGACCAGTCGAATGCCTGAAGTTTGCCGCAACTGAGCGCTGAGGGGTTGAGAAATGTAGCCTTTGTCCCCGAAGACTCTGCCAAACATCTGCTGGAGCAGCTCAGGCACAGGCGTGCGATCGTCGGTGTTGCCGGGAGTGATCTGAACGTTGAGCAACTCGCCGTGCTCATTGACGACTAGATGGAGCTTAAAACCAAAGAACAGTCCACTGAGGTTTTGCCGCGCGCCGCTAAGCCCGCAAACACGCGATGCCCCGCAATCCGCCGATTATGGCAGACCTTGAGACTGGTCGAGTCGATAAAGCTGATGCCAGTTACATTTGCCGAAACAGCGCCGCAAGTAAGCACACAACG
>JBBSFA010000370.1:0-4468 GCA_038239185.1 Elainellales cyanobacterium
CTTTTTAGAGGATCGAGGAAGAAAGTTCATAGGTTTGACATCCAGAAATAACTATCTAAAAGAACGAGGCTAAAAGAACGAGGATGGGTTTTTCAGCAGCTTTGCCTGTCGTAAAAAGGTGTTGATGTAGGTTGTGAGAGTTGCTACTTGCGGTTCAACGACGAGGCTGTAGTGATCGCCCGGAAGCCGATGGGCAAAGAGCGATCGTCCCAAAAGCTGTTGCCAAACCAGGACGGCTTGCTCTCCTCGCAAGTTCAATTTAGCAGGATCTGGGGTTTGAGCCTGTAAGTACAGAGTAGGCAAAGGCTCTGGGCAAGACCGAGCCTTATAGCGGCTGAGGGCAAGGCTATGGGCGGAAAAGACGCTATAGAGCCGTTTAAGCGCCTCTAAGGTGAATCCTTTCGGCAAAACGCCCAATTTTTGCCCGTCTACTAGCAGTTGAGACAGCGGCTCATCCATATCCTGTGGACGGTTCCTGGCAGTCTTGCCCAGCGGTTTGACATGCTCTGGGGCAAAGCCTAAGCCGCGAGTAAAGATTGTGAAGTCGTCGCTGATATCACGCTTTTCGGCGATCGGGGCTGGACTGTCAATCAAAATCACTGCGTTGACGACTGCATTGGCTTGCCGGAGCTGAAGCGCCATTTCATAGGCAACCATGCCACCCATCGACCATCCCCCCAGATAGTAAGATCCCGTGGGCTGAATCTTCTGGATGGCTTTGACATAGGTTTTTGCCATCAGCGTGATGTCTTCGATCGGCGTTGAGTTGTCTTCTAGTCCGATCGCCCGCAGCCCATAAAAACCCTGTTCAGAATTGAGATAGCGCATCAGCGGCGCATAGCAACTGATGCCACCGCCGATCGGATGCACAAAAAACAGCGGCGGATGGTCGAGGTTGCCTTGCTGTAAGCGGATAACCAGTGGCTCAGAGGGTTCAGATGGCTCGGCAGGCTGAGGATCTGGATTGCTGCGAATCGGATTGGCGATCGGCAGGCTAAGGTTTAGGGGTGGAATGGGCGGTTTTGGAGAGGCTAAGAAAGAAGGCGGTTCGACTGGAAGCTCAACTGGAAGCTCGACTAGTGGGACATCAACTAACTCACTCACAGGATAAATCGGTTGTTCAAGTTGAATCGGTTCCGATCGCTCAGGCAAGGGCAACGCGATCGGCGTTTCGACTTTGGGCGTTGCTTCGATGGGCAGGGCTAGCGGGACGAGCCACTGGGCGATCGCTTCGGGGGCTTGAGCTTGCAGGTAGGAAACCAGTCCCGCCACGGTCGGAGTTTCCAGTAGGGCAATCATTGGAATCGTGACGGTGAGTTTTTTCTGGATTTGAGCCAGAAGTCCTAATGCCAGCAGGGAATCTCCGCCTAAGTCGTAGAAGTTATCTTTCAAGCCAAGGGGAGCAATGCCGAGATAGGTTTCCCACTGTTGCAAAAGTAATTCTTCGAGCTGGGTTTGTGGTGCTACATAGGGCGTAGGCAGATCGGGGCGGGCTTGTTTGACTTGATTGGCATCCGGTTCCAGCGCCAAAGAATCCAAGAGCTGATCGGTGCTCCACTGCGACTGCTGTTGCAGCAAGACGTTGAGATCTTGAGCAGAAACAATGATTCGACTCTGCGATTGGTTGAGGATGCGGGCAAAAGCTTCTGCGCCTTCGTCTGGGGTCAGCGAAACGAGCCAATTGTCGTCCTTTTGGGCACGGGCTTTGTTTTTGAGGCGTTCTTCGCGGGATGAAACAGCCATCCCCACTTGATCCCATTCTGTCCAATGGATCGAGATGGCAGGGGTTTGATCCGCCTGTTTCGCCTCACAAAATGCGCCCAAAAATTCATTGGCGGCTCCGTAGCCCACCTGTCCAAACAGGGTTTTGTAGAGTACGGTGCTGAGCGAACTGCTGAACACCCAGAAATCGAGGGTACGATCGCGGAACAGGTAATCCAAAGCCAGGGTTCCGGTGACTTTGGAGGCAAGAATGCGATCGGTGTCACGGCGCTTACGTCCCTGAATAATTCCGGCAAAGTCTACTACCCCTGCACAGTGAATTACGCCTTGAATATGTCCCAATGCGGCTTCGGCTAGCACGATTTGTTTTTGCAAGGCGGAGAGATCAGTGACATCGGCAGGAGCCAGCCAAACTTTTGCACCCCAGGATTCCATTTCCAAAATCTGTTCAATTTTGCGTCGGGTTGGATCTTCAGCGGCATGAGTCAGACACCAGTTGTTCCAGTCAGTGCGATCGGGCAAGGCAGAGCGGCTGACCAATACTAGGCGCGCTTGTACGGTGCGAGCCAGATATTGCGCTAAGGTCAAACCAATTCCACCTAACCCGCCTGTGATTAAATATACGCCCTTCGATCGCAGCTTCGGGATTTGCTCGGCTTCCGGCAGCACTATGGGTTCGTAGATCGGACACCAGCGCGATCGCCCCCGATAGGCGGATTCGATCGGCGCGTTTGGAGTCATTAGATCGGTCAATAGGTTATGCAGCCAGTCTCGCTGGGTGGCGGGTTTGGCATACAGTTCGCCCAGATCGATTAAGCGGCACTGCACCTGGGGATATTCCTGGGGAATCACTTTGACCGCGCCCAGTAGCGTACTCTTGAGCGGATTCAGCGGTTCTGTACCCAGAATGTTGTATACGCCGTTGGCAAGGACGCTGAGCTGTGTCGGGTAGGGTTGTCCCAGTTTGCCGATCGCTTGGGCGATCGCCAGCAGCAGATAGAGTCCGCGATCCTGCTGCTCTGCCACGGCATCCAGCTTGGGGTTACCTGGAATGGGTTTGGTTAACTCCCACAGATGGACAATCTGATGGGGAAACAGATTTTGGGCTTGCAGATCTTTCAGCAGGGGCAGCAGGCGGTCGGGATGCTCTGGATCGATCGTGTGGTGAGCTTTCTGAGTCCACCAGCGATCGCCACAGGCAACCGTGACGGCAGTTTGGCCGGCTTGGGTGAGGTATTCAGCCAGGGCAGCGCCTACGCCCATCTCATCGAGAAAAATCAGCCAGCATTGGGCAGGCGGCAACGGCTGTCGAAGCAGCGCAGGAAGCTGCTTCCAGGACGGCGTGTAAAACCAGCGGCTAGGATCGGGGTTGCGGGAAAGCCCAAAGCTGCTGGCTCCTAGCAGTCCGCCTTGGGGGGGATCGATCCAATAGCGCTGCCGCTCAAAGGGATAGGTAGGCAGCGGAATCCGACGGTAGGGTTCATGGCGATAGAAGCGGTTCCATTTGCAAGCCACTCCCCGCAGCCAAAGCTGACCCAATGCCTCAAGCGTGGAATTTGGACTGGTGGCGAGGCTGTTGAGCAAGGGTTGGGCGTGATAGATCGGGTGGCGGCGGATCAGGGCGGTGAGGGTTTGTCCAGAGCCGATTTCTAGAAAAATCCAGTCGGGATTGACTAAAAGCTGGGCGATCGCATCGCCAAAGCGAACGCTCTGGCGCAGATGATTCACCCAGTACTCTGGATCGGTGGCTTCTGCTGCCGTGATCCAAGTGCTAGTGACGTTGGATAAGTAGGCGCGTTCTGGGGCGTGGAATTCTACTCGGCTTAACAATTGCCGGAAGTCATGGACGATCGGCTCCACTAGCGGACTGTGGAAGGCATGGGAGGTTTGCAGCCGCGTGGCAGTTAGTCCTGCCTCGGTCAGTTGAGCTTCTAGGCGGGCGATCGCTTCTAGAGTTCCAGAGACAGTACAGACCGCGCCGTTGGCAGTCGCCAGGAAAATCTCATGACTCAGCCAGGGCTGAATCTCTGCTTCTGTGCCCGGAATCGCCAGCATTGCGCCAGGCGGGAGAGTCTGCATCAGCTTTGCCCGATCTGCGACTAGCCGCAAGCCATCCTCTAGCGAAAAGACTCCTGCAATACAGGCTGCTACATATTCGCCCAGACTATGCCCCACCATTGCCTCTGGCTGAATTCCCCAGCTCAACCAGAGCTGCGCCAGGGCATATTCCACCGCGAACAGAATGGGCTGTGTGTATTGGGTTTGGTTGATTTGGGCTGGATGAAGCTCGCGATCGCGGGGATACAGCACCTCACGAATATCTTGACCGAGGTGCGGCAACAGCAAATCGGCACAGCGATCGAGGGTTTCCTGAAAGACTGGCTCTTGGGCATACAGATCCCGTCCCATGTTGACCGACTGCGATCCCTGCCCTGGGAACAGAAACACGACAGCGGGGCGATCGGTTTGAACGGTATGGGTGCTTTGCGGCGTGGGTGTTTCCAGCAGTTGAATCGCTTCGGGCAAGCTTTGAGCTAGACAAATCCGCCGATGGGCGAAAGCTTGCCGTCCCTGCGCCAAGGTGAAGGCGACATCGGCAAGCGCAAGATCGGGGTGGCTCCGCAGATGGGCGGCGAGATTTTGCTGCTGCTGCTGCAATGCCGATTCGGTTTTGGCGGAGAGAACGAGTAGGTGTCCTTGTCGCTGAGATGGGCTGGACGCGATCGCGGGCGCTTCTTCCAACACC
>JBBSFA010000371.1:0-4463 GCA_038239185.1 Elainellales cyanobacterium
GGAGTGGGGGCGATCGCCCCCACTCCTTCTTTACATCTACGCTTGGCGCTGTATCCCAGCTCAGCCAGAACTAGGCATCTGTTTCTTCAACTCTGGCATAGAAGGAGCCGCGAATCCGCACATCTACGGCAGGTTTGCCGCCCATGTCAGTGTCAGAAGGCTGGAGGCTTTCAAACGTGCCAGCGATCTCTCCAGTGGCGTTATTCACCTTCGAGACTTGCAGCGAAATCTTGCCCTTGCCCGTCACAAAGCTCTTCATGTTTTCCTTGAGGATTTCCTCGTCGTCAGCGTGAGAAGGCAATGCCACCGCGTTATCGTAGCCAGAGGTCAAGCCGCGCCCTTTGGGGTCAAGGAAGTTGGAAGTGCGGTATGAAGGGACTTCAAATTCACCAATGAAGTCCGTAGATGTATTGATGCTGCTGGAGCTGCCTTCGGCGCTAGCAACGAGCTGTTTGATGGTGAATAGGAAGGGAACGAGTTCACCGTTGGACATTTTGACGGTGACAGCTTGGAAGTCAAACCCATCTTCTTCAATGAAGGTCAGATTTCCATTGGATTCAGATTTCAGCTTGCCGCTCACTTGATCGAGCGAGGAAGTGGCTCGCGTCATGATTTTGCCAGGAACGTACTGGGCTTCCCGGCGTTTGGTGGACTCTTCTTTGACATCAACCGTCGCTGGCTGGAGGCAAAGCCCAGTGATAACAAAGGACTTTTCAGAGCCGATCGGAATTGAGCCGCGACTGGTGACATCTTCCAACTGAGGGCAGTTGTTCGCGAGTCCGGTGTTGCGGATGTCTTCGTAGGTGAGGGCAGCCGTCGATGCCGGCGAACCGTCACTACAAGCGGTTAAGAACCCCAAGCATATTGCCAGGAATGCAGCGATTAAAGCGCGATACCTCATGGTCAACCTCTAGTATCTAATGTGGAACCCATCAATGCGATCTGACTAAAGCGATCTGATTAGGCACGATCGCATCCAATCTGCGATCGCGACCCATCTGTGATCGCATCAAACCTGTGATCTTAAAAATAATGGCTGTGGTCGCTCGTTTCCGAACGTCCGGTCAGTCGGCAGGCAAGGCTGGGTCTGTTAAGCTGAGTTTGCGGCTGAGCTTGCCAAGAGCAGGTAAAAACTTACCTGGATCTCAGGCTCCAAGCGGTTTGCTTTCAAGACTTCAATACTGAATTTTACAAGACCTTGTAGCGTTTGTTTTGTCCTGTAAAGCAAATTCAGTTTTCTGAAAGTCATTGAGACGGATAAAACAGGCTGAATGGCTGATGATGATTCGATCGCCCTCCCTTTGAAGAACTGAGTAACTTTATCAAGTTCTGTAAATAGAAGGTAAAGTGGGAGCCGATTCAGTAGCGGTTGAGCCTGAAGCTGTAGAAATTTTTAATTGAGTATTGAGTCATTGAGTATCGAGCAGGAGTCTGGTATGAGCGAGCTGAAAGAAACTGAGATGCAAAAACTCACAGTCCAAGCAATGCCCGGAGAGCAGCCTGGGTTGAATGGTCAGACATCGCCTGCGAATGCACCCGATCGCGCCACTCTCGTCCAGCCTGCGGAACTGGCGGCGATCGCTAAGCTGGTTCGCGACACTGCAAATCGGTATGAGGGGCAAAATCTCAACCTGCTGGCATTGCTGCGGCTGATTGAGGCACTGCATCAAGAAATCCGAGACGAGCTGTTCCAAAAATCGTTGCCAGACAATCGACAGGCGCTCTATGCGATGCTGCGAGATATCGAAACCAGCGGCGGTTGGCCTTACATCCACCGCATGAAGCTTCAGGCATTTTTAGCCGCCTTGAGCGCTGAACCGGAGGCAGAGGCAGATCAGAAGCCTTAAAGCAAAGCTACGAAAAGCTTGAGCTTTGGTGTGGATCTCCGATCCGGTCGCTATCTTCTGGGCAGGCGATCGCTAGAATGAGGGAAAGCTACATTCAGAGAATTCCATGATTCCTACCGTTATTGAACAGTCTGGTCGCGGCGAACGAGCGTTTGATATCTATTCTCGGCTGCTGCGTGAGCGAATCATCTTTTTGGGGCAGCCGATCGACTCGGATGTCGCCAACCTGATCGTGGCGCAGATGCTTTTCTTAGAAGCTGAAGATCCTGAAAAAGACATCTACATCTATATCAATTCTCCAGGTGGCTCGGTGATGGCAGGTCTGGGGATCTTTGACACGATGAACCATATCCGCCCAGATGTGTCAACCATCTGCGTGGGACTAGCTGCCAGCATGGGCGCTTTCTTGCTCAGCGCTGGAACTAAAGGCAAGCGGATGAGCCTGCCCAACTCGCGGATCATGATCCACCAGCCTTTAGGCGGCGCTCAAGGGCAAGCCGCAGATATCGAAATTCAGGCAAAAGAAATTCTCTACCACAAGCGCCGACTCAACGAATGGCTGGCTTCTCACACGGGTCAGCCGATCGATCGAATCGAGCAAGACACCGAGCGCGATTTCTTTATGTCGGCAAAAGAGGCAAAAGACTATGGCTTGATCGACCAGGTGATCGACAAGCGATCGATCGGTAATCCTGCTGCCGCCGCTGCCGCTGCTGCAATCTAGTAGCTGAAAGAAAATCTAACTGCAAAGAGCCGATCGCCCAAGGACAATCGTCTCTTTATGTTTAAACTTCAATAATATTTTTGAAAACCTTGCTCTGAGGGCTTTTCAAACCCCCTACTGCCGTTACAAGAAACCGAGCGTCATATTTCAGACCGTGTAAACACTTATAGCTTGAAGGGTGCTGGTTTCGCTCATTATCCAACTGACAGCATATCTGAAAAATCAGCTTAGCTAAAGCTTTAAATGCGAGGTATTAACGATTACACAATCTAGTCAATTTTTCTAAGTAATATTAGTTACGCTTAGAAGAAGCAGGTGGGCTACCAGTTGTTTTATCTACTGCACCTTTTGCTAGATCAAACTTACGCAACAGACTATTGGGATACCCACTGTGGAAACGCTGCAAACGAGCCGTCATCACCGTCCTATTTCGCCAGAAGAGCAGCAGCTCTACGATCATTTGCTCTACTGGATTGAACTAGAATCCCCTAGCGCCATAATTGAGCGATTCCGCAGCCTATTTATCAATGGCGCAGGCTATCCCGATCCGCAAGTTACCCAAGCGCTCCAAAAAGTCGTGAGCGCCAACGTAGCAACAGAAGACTTTCGCTATGTGCTCAATCGCTGCTGTCATATTTTAATTAACCGCTGGCGGGGTCATACCCAAGCGGAAATGGCAATTCCACAGCTCATCCAGCTCTTTGAGACATCGCCTACCGTCTCCAAAATCAGCGCGGCTTATTCCCCCACGGTTAAACGGCTCCATCATTTGCGGCGGCAGTTTACCGAAACGGAACAATACTCAACGCTGCGCCGCCTGGCTCAAGTCCTGACACAAACCTCTGAAAGCCTTGAAGATCAACCGCTTGGGGGATTAATCTGTCGCTATCCCTATCTGTATGAGCATTGCCTTCTGAACGAAGCCAGTACCACTGAGCAGAAACAAACCATCCAGGAAATTCAAGGGGCGCGCCAAAAGCAGTTTGAACTGAACCTGTCGCAATATGTCACCTATCAAGTGCGGCGATCGCATCATGTATCCCAGCCTTCCAGCCCTTCTCCAATTCTTCATCCTGTGAACAATCCCACCTTCCTCACAGAATTGGAGCTAGGTCAGGCTTTGAAACACTACGTGGGCAAAGTGGACGGCAATCGCACTCACAAAGATTTGGCCTTGAATTTGCTGACGCACACGCAGTCTGCTTCTTTTCGCAGCTTTAAAGATGACCTATATCAATACATCACAGCAGCAGTTGATCCGTCCTATGGCAAGCGTAAATTCAATAACCAGCTCCATCACCACCTGAAAAACATCTTGCCGGAAGGCGATACTCAAGAGCTGAGCGACTTTTTGCTGATTCGCACCTGTAATCACCTGCTAAACTTTTTGGTTGCCGATAAGCCTCAGGCACCCAATCACTTTGTGTTTATAGATTTGCTAACCAATTTGGGACCGATCGTGACGATCGGCATTCTGCTCAAAATTGTGTTGCTCTGCCGCAAAGTTAAGCCTTGCCTAGAGCGCCGCTTGTCGATTCTGTTTAGCCACTATGAGATGCAGACCTGTACGGCTGTAGAGTGGCTGGTACAAGCCTTGGAATCGTTAAACGTAGCGCTAACCACTAATTTTGGCGCGATCAACCTTGCTTTTATCCGCTAAAAATTAATTGTGTAAATATTAATTTGATGTTGCCGAAGATGCCGAGAGTTCATAAAATAGCAGAACGGCGAGTTTATGCGATCGCTGGTCAATTTACTATGGAGATTAAGGAGAGAGCAGCATGTCCCAAGTGGTCTTAGGCGAGAACGAAGGAATTGAGTCTGCGCTGCGCCGATTTAAGCGTCAGGTTTCTAAAGCAGGGATCTTGGCAGATGTGAAGAGCCATCGGCAC
>JBBSFA010000372.1:0-4461 GCA_038239185.1 Elainellales cyanobacterium
GATATCGATGAGCGCTTTGGATGAATCTACAGACGGGCTAGATCTCGTTTTAGGCTTTTTGGATGAGTTGGCAGTCTTTTTTAACTTCTTCATAAAATAATTTCCTTTGGATTGTTAAATTGACGTGAGTTCAAGGCTCCTCGCTCCTGCCAAAATCCTAATAGCCCCTAAACCTGCTAATCTTCCTATCTGTTTAAGCAAAACTCATTTAAACGCTTTGATTAAAGCCTCAAACTGCACTCGCAGTGACTTGTCATGAGGCGAGATGGGCGGGATCTGGCGATCAATCCCTAGGAATTCATAGACCACCATCTTAGCCGCCCGCACCGAATACTCGACGGTGAAGACGACATCATCAGGAATCTCGACAAACTGGCTAATGAAAGCGAGGTTCTTCGAGCTACGAGGGATCGGTAACGGTCGATCAGTGCGTAAACGAGGCATAAACATACTTGTGATGTATGGCATTCTGCAAGGAATACAGTTTGCCGATTCCACGGTATCGAGATCGAATCGCAGGTGACCGCATAGCTCTCGAAGAATTTCTTCACCATTGCACTCGCTCATCGGCTTAGGAACAAAATTACCCACGCGATCAGGGAACAGGGCATATCCCCAAAAGACCTGTATATCAGCAGGCTGATTTATAAAGTGAGGTTGATAGGCAAGCACAATCGACATGAGCCAGTTTGAGTCTTTAAATGTGACAAGCCCGCCAGTTCCCGGTTGATTGCCGCTAAATTCGATCATCTTGTCGAAGAATGCGGGTTTAAGAAGCGTAACTGTGAAAGATTCCCAGAAAGACTCGGCAATGCTGCTGTTGAACGCAGAAGGATTGCCAAAATCTGGGCGTTCTGCCGCCAGCTTTTCCCACAGAGTCCAACTGTCGCTGTCTTGTTTGGTCAGCTTTTTGGGTGCACTCGTCATCGAGCCCACACTTGAGGCATCAGTCATAGATCCATTTTGTAGAAAAACCAGGTCGCCGTCAATAACCGCGATCGCTTTGCTTTCACCATTCTGCTGATAATGAATGCCTGTCACCACAAAAAAGCCCTCGTCGGTGTTGCTCACGAGATCCGTCACCTTGGAATCTACGATGAAATGGACATCTTGGGCTTCGAGCCAACTCTGAAGTGGACGAACCAATGAATCGTACTGATTGTAGATGGTTCGCTTCACCCCAGCGAGGGTTTCAATACGGGAGAATTCGAGCATAAAGCGATGCAAGTAACGTTTGAATTCAACAGCACTGTGCCACGGTTGGAAGGCGAACGTAGTAGCCCACATGTACCAGAATTCAGTCTCGAAGAATTCAGGGGAAAGCCTATCTGTGATACAACTAGCACCCAATTCATCTTCATCAGCTTGACTGAGCTTCAGCAATTCCTGACGATCTTGCATGGAAAAGCCCATCGAACTCACGGGGACTTTTGCACGGCGGCTGTCAACGAGACGCGCCATACAATTTGACTTGTGCTGCTCATTGAACTCCATAGTTTCGTCAAATACCGTTTTGCCGGGAGAATTCAGGGAGGGGATCGACTTGTAAAGATCCCAAGTGCATTCGTAATTGTCAGTCGTTAACATACGTCCCCCCCGCATCGAATAACCATCTACAGGGTTCCCGACTCCATCCAAACTCCCACCTAGGATTGGCTTTGCTTCTAGGATAAAAATATTTCTGCCAGGGAGTCCGCCGTCGCGAATCATGAAGGCTGCGGCTGCTAAAGAGCCGATACCACCACCCAACAGATAGGCGTTAAATTTCTTGTCCATGTCGATTAATAGTTGAGGGTGAAAGATCGAAGCTATGCCAAGTACCGCGCCATTGCAGTTTGAATTTGAGGCGAGTCCAAGTTGGCGGGAGATGGGGAGTCGCGACGGGACCACTATCCATCAGTTGAATGCCGCCAAAGCCGAACACCACTGCTTGCCAGACCCCGCCTGCTGAAGCCGCATGAATGCCGTCTGCTGTGTTACCGCGAGTATCTTCGAGATCGACCGTGGCTGCCTGCATAAAATGTTTGTAGGCATTTGCTGCTTCACCCAGATTTGCTGCGAGGATAGAGTGAATGGCAGGACAAAGGGACGATCCATAAGTGCTGTCTGTGCGGGGAGCGTAGTAGTTCCAGTTCTTTTGCAGCACGTCATGGCGATTCTCCACAGGAGAGGCTACGCCAACGGAGAATTCTGGCGTGTCTCGCATCAAGTAGAGGAGCATCAGCACATCGGGCTGCTTGAGCACCTGCCGCTGATTCGTTTCGTCCATTCCTAGAACAGCTTGAATTGAGCGATTGCGGGGTTCGTAGTCGCTTAAATCAATATCCTTGAGTTGGAAAAATCCATCAAACTGCGAGATCATACCTGTTATGGCATCAGAAGGGATATACATTTGGGCGATGATTGCGTGGAAGCGCAGCAGTCCTTCTGATGTGAGTTGCAGCTTTTGTACCAGTTCAGCCGCCCGTTCAGGAAACCTACGCTGCAACCATTCATAGACGGCAACAGCCTTTTCTAGATGCCACTGCACCATCCGATTGGTGTACGCATTGTTATTCACCTGCTCGTGGTATTCATCGGCTCCGATGACCCCGCATAGTTCAAATCGTTCCTGCTTGGCATCCCACTCCACCCGACTCATCCAAAAGATGGCAGTGTCTAGAATGATTTCGGCTCCGTAGTCTCGCAGCCAGATGTCGTCGCCCGTTACCTGCCAGTATTGCCAGATGGCATAGGCAATGTCGGCACTAATGTGAATTTCGCGATAGCGAAGCGAGAAGAGCGAAGCGCAGATCGCGGCACCAGATTCGCACAGCTTCCGCATAGGGCTCGGTCAGAATCGACCATCGGGGGGTCATCTCATCTCCAGTGGCGGCACTTTCCCAGGCAAACATTGCCCCTTTATACCCACTATGCGCTGCTTTACGCCGTGCTCCATCCAGGGTGTGATAGCGGTAGGTCAACAAGCTGCGGGCGATATCGGGTTGCGTCAAGGTGAAAAAGGGCAAGATAAAAATTTCTGTATCCCAAAAGACGTGCCCCCGATAGCCTAAGCCCGACAGGGTTTTGGCGGGAACACTGACTCGACTGTTGCACCCGCATTCACCCATGATGTGCGAACATGCACCAATAAAGAGTTGAAATAGGTTGTAGCGAACTGCCAATTGAGCGTTGCTATCTCCCTCAATCTCGATATCGCTTTGCTGCCAAACTTCGTTCCACGTCTGCTGATGTGCCTCAAGCATCACCGCATATGATGGCAGATTAGCCAATTTAGCTTGAGCCGCCTGAACTGGTAGTTCCGCATCTTGGGACGTGAACAACGTCACCACCTTTTCCACGCCTACGGTCTGCCCCGCTGTCGCAATCAAGGCGATCGTTAAGGTAGGATAGTCGAGAGGATTCGTCACCTGCAACTCGGCATCGGTGCCAATCGCCGTCATTTTAGCAGCCATGCCGAGTTCGATGTGAGAACTGCGGGTGCGAAGATGGAGCCAAACTCCTTGCTCCATCTTGCCCCGAGCTAGCTGCTCCCAGTGGTCGAATCCTTGATTGTCGGGATAGGCATTGATGCTGGACTGAACTGAGATCATGCCATTAAAATCAACCGGCGTAATCTGGCAGCGAAGTCCTAATACCTGATGATCTGCCAAACTGGCAAAGCGATCAAACCGTAAATCTACTGTATTTCCAGTTTGGCTACGCCAGCGCACCGATCGACTCAGGATGCCGTGCCGCAAGTCAAGCTGCCGTTCGTAGTGGAGAATTTCGCCTTGATCGAGTCGAAGCCGCTCTCCGTTGACGACAATTGTTAATGATAGCCAGTCCGGACAATTTGCCAGCTCGGTATAGACACCAGGCACATCGTCATACACCCCATGCACTAAGGTGGCTGGCAACGCATCGGGATAGCCTTCCTCAAAGCTGCCCCGCGTTCCTAAATAACCGTTGCCGATCGTAAAGACGGTTTCTCTGGCACGTAACTGCGCTGGATCGAATCGCGGTTCGATCAGCGTCCAGTCTGTATAAATCAAGTTATGAGAGCGGGTGGGTGACTTTACTTTGTAAATGCTGCGAGGATTCGCTGAAATGTCTTCGGTGTCTTGAGTTTTGATTTCTAGGTGATGCATTGTAATTTACTCCTGCAATGGCAAAAATTTACGCGCTGCTCAAAGATTTTTTAGTGCGACCACTTCCAATTACGAATCTCAGGCATATCCTCTCCGTGTTTCGCGATGTAATGCCTGTGTTCGATGAGTTTGTCGCGGAGAAGCTGTTTTGCATGAGCGCCGATGGATTGGAGTTGCGGGACTCGATCGATAACATCCTGAGCCAGATGAAAGCGATCGAGGTCATTGAGAACCACCATATCGAATGGCGTTGTTGTAGTTCCTTCTTCCTTGTACCCGCGCACATGCAGGTTATGATGATTGGTGCGGCGATAGGTGAGGCGATGAATTA
>JBBSFA010000373.1:0-4456 GCA_038239185.1 Elainellales cyanobacterium
ACACCCCCCCCCTATTTGGTTTTCTGAGCTGAAGTCCTACGGGGCTTAGGTTTGCTGAACTTAATGATTTCTAAACTCTAAACTTAATTGCCTGATGGTCGTTGAGCGTTGCTTCAGGTAGGAAATATTTCTTATAAGACAGGAATGAGCTATCATTCTGTTCCGCAAAAATAATTCCCCCACAGAGCGCGGGAGTCATCTGAAGCACTACCCCTCAAGTTTTGTCGGGTTCTACACAGTAATTCAGTTCGATGGAGAGAAGTTTCTGCTGCCGATCGCATGTAGAGCTAGAACCCTTTGACTGAAAACCTTCCTGATAGTTTAGCAAGTGTCAAGCCCTTTAGTCAGGAGATCGCGGACTTAAAATCCTGATTTTTTGCGTTTTGACCAGAGTTTGGAGCCAAATTGAGCCGACAGCCTAAAGAAAATCTTTTACTCGGCTTGCCTTTTCGAGAAAGTTGTCTACTCTGTTAAGCAAGTGGCTTCACGATCACTTTTGCAATTTTGGAATGAGGTTAAATTTCGGATGAGGCTACCTGTGATCGAGGTAAATGCGATCGCTGAGTTAGCGCTTCCCTAGAATCTCATTTTGCATCTTACAGTTTTGCGAGTTGGGGCAGTTTTGCGAGTTGGGGCAGTGCCCTGGCAACCAAAATTAACGCTACTCCTGTTGTCCAGATTAAACAAAGAATCAGCAGAGTCCTATGGCACAAAGTTTTGGTCTGATTGGTCTGGCTGTGATGGGGGAAAACCTGGCGCTCAACATTGAGCGGAACGGGTTTCCGATCGCGGTGTACAACCGCACCCCTGATAAAACTGATGCATTTATGGCAAACCGGGCACAGGGCAAGAATGTCAAGGCCGCTTACTCGCTTGAAGAGTTTGTGCAATCGCTCGATCGCCCTCGGAAAATCTTGATCATGGTGAAGGCAGGCAGCCCCGTAGATGCGGTGATGAGCCAGCTCAAACCGCTGCTGCAAGAAGGCGACATGATCATCGATGGCGGGAACTCACTGTTTACCGACACTGAGCGCCGCGTTACAGAGATGGAGTCCACTGGACTCCGATTCATTGGCATGGGCGTGAGCGGCGGCGAAGAAGGCGCGCTCAACGGGCCTAGCCTGATGCCGGGTGGTACAGAGGCAGCGTATCAGGAAATTGAGCCGATCGTCAAAAAAATCGCGGCACAAGTTGATGATGGCCCTTGCGTCACCTACATTGGTCCCGGCGGCGCAGGGCACTACGTCAAAATGGTGCATAACGGAATTGAGTATGGCGATATGCAGCTGATTGCAGAAGCCTACGATTTGCTCAAAAACGCGATCGGGTTAGATCACACCCAGCTCCATGAGGTATTTTCGGAGTGGAACACCACCCCTGAACTCGACTCGTTTTTGATCGAAATCACCGCCAACATCTTCAGCAAGATGGACGACGATACAGGTCTGGCGCTAGTCGATGTGATTATGGACGCGGCAGCCCAGAAGGGAACCGGCAGATGGACGGTAGAAAGTGCCTTGGAACTAGGCGTTAGCATTCCGACCATCATTGCGGCGGTCAATGCTCGCATCATGTCCTCTATGAAGTCGGAGCGGGTAGCGGCATCCAAAGTGCTAACCGGACCCACGGGTAAATATGACGGCGACGCGAAGGCGTTCATCACCAAGGTGCGGGATGCTCTCTATTGCTCTAAGATTTGCTCCTATGCTCAAGGGATGGCCTTGATTGGCAAAGCCTCTCAGGAAATGTACGGCGGCAAAGTGGATCTAGGCGAATGCGCCCGGATTTGGAAAGGCGGCTGCATTATTCGGGCAGCCTTCTTGGGGCGGATCAAACATGCGTTTGATGAGAATCCGCAGTTGCCTAACCTGCTTTTGGCTCCAGAGTTCAAGCAAACGATTCTCGATCGCCAACAGGCATGGCGCGAAGTGTTGATGACTGCCGCTCAGCTTGGCATTCCCGTCCCTGCCTTCAGCGCCTCGCTGGATTACTTCGACAGCTACCGTCGCGATCGCCTACCGCAAAACCTGACGCAGGCTCAGCGCGACTATTTTGGTGCTCACACCTTCGAGCGCACAGATAAGCCAGGGACTTACCACGCCGAGTGGTTTTAGTCGCGTCCAGTTTTTGGCTTAGCTTATTTTCGCTTAGCACTGCTGCTAGTTGTCTTTCAGGGACAAACGGCAGCAGTGTTTTTGGTTTTCACCACTCGTTTTTGGTTCTCACCACTCGTTTTTGGTTCTCACCACTCGTTTTTGGTTCTCACCACTCCTAGCAAATCCTGCGGGTTCAATTCAAGCCGCATGAGATATAGTCGTGTAGAGTGAACTGCGGCACAGACCGACATGAGTTCCCGTTCGCGCCCATCATAGATGTAACGGTTTTCGGATGTAACGTTTTTAGTACTGCCTTATCCGTGTTGATTACTTTATCCCTCCTGCATCCCCTTAAACAGATTCCGGTTCAGGTTTGGACGTTTGCCGACGAGTCCTTGATTCGGATTGGGCGATCGACTGATAATCAAGTCGTGCTTTATAGCGCGGTTGTGTCGCGGCATCATGTAGAGCTACGGCGTACCGGGAAGAACTGGGAAGTGATTAATCTAGGCTCCAATGGGACTTATATAGAAGGCAAGCGAGTCACCCAAATGCCGCTGCAAAATGGCGCGGTGCTCCGGTTGGCGCGATCGGGTCCTAATATTCAGATTCGCATGGGCGAAGCAGCGCTCCAAGAAGTTGCTGAGCCGTTGCCCGATTCGCGGCTTGAGCGCCCTTCCAACACCGCAGCTATGCTCCCTACAGAAATTACTGCTCCCACTTCCAGCCAAATCCCTGGAGCTTCTCAAGATTCACCCAAAGTGTAACCCTTGAGACTGATACTTAAACCCTTCAAACGTTCAAGAAGTCGGGTGCTTTTTGGCGGCAATCCGGCTTATCCTCGAAAATGAAAGCGTCTCATTTGGCTTCCCATCCGCTCAACGCCATGCAAATCTACCTCGACTACAGCGCCACTACTCCCACGCGCCCAGAAGCGATCGCTGCCCTCCAGCAGGCGATGATATCTGAGTGGGGCAATCCTTCCAGTCTGCATCAGTGGGGTGGGCGGGCTGCTACTTGTCTAGAGCAAGCCCGGATGCAGGTCGCAGATTTAATTAATGCCACGGCAGAAGCGATCGTCTTTACCTCTGGCGGCACAGAAGCGGCGAATCTGGCTCTGATAGGGGTAGCGCAGCAGTATGAAACGCCGCAGCATCTGATTATTTCTAGCGTCGAACATTCTGCGATCGCGGAACCCGCCCGATTGCTAGAGCGCCAAGGGTGGCAGGTGACGCGCCTCCCGGTGAATCGGCAAGGACGGGTTGATCCGTTTGACCTGAAAGCGGCGTTGCGATCGAACACGGTGCTGGTTTCAATTATCTACGGGCAGAGTGAAGTCGGGACGCTCCAGCCGATCGCCGCTTTGGGACAAATTGCGCGGGATCACGGCGCGCTGTTTCATACGGATGCCGTGCAGGTGGCAGGACGGCTGCCGATCGATGTGCAGCAGCTCCCAGTAGATTTACTGTCACTATCCAGCCACAAGCTCTACGGACCGCAGGGGGCAGGCGCGCTCTACGTCCGTCCAGGGGTTGAGCTGATGCCCTTGCTGAACGGGGGCGGTCAGGAATTTAAGCTGCGATCGGGGACTCAAGCCGTGCCGATCATTGCCGGATTTGGCGCAGCAGCCGAGCTAGCCTTGCAGGAATTAGCCAGTGAAACGCCGCGTCTGCTGCATCTCCGCGATCGCCTGTTTGACCAGCTTGCAGACGTGCCAGAGCTAATGCCAACGGGCGATCGGCTGCACCGCCTGCCGCATCATGTCAGTTTTTATCTGCCCTGTGAAGAGTGGTGCAGTGGGGATGTAACAGGCAAAACGATCGTCCGACAAATGAACTTGGCGGGCATTGGCATCAGCGCTGGCTCTGCCTGTCACAGCGGCAAAGTGGCTCCTAGCCCGATTTTGCAGGCAATGGGCTATAGCGATTGGGCATCTAAAACAGGAATTCGCCTGACGTTGGGACGACAGACGACGATCGAAGATATTGATTGGACTGCGGTGGTGCTGAAGCAAATTTTGCAGCGCTTGGCGGCACAGCGGCGATCGCCTTGCTGCTTGTAGGTATCTAAATCTGGAACTGCTGGCGTTCCAGCAGTTTTGTCATTCCTACCGCATCCAAAGGCTCCGAGAAAAAGAAGCCTTGCCCACATTCACACTGCATCTCTAGCAGTTGGGCGTTTTGCTCTGCGGTTTCAACCCCTTCGGCGGTGACATCAATGCCCAAATGGTGAGCCAGCGACAGGATCGTTCGGACAATCTCCTGGCTGTCGGTACAGGAATCCATTTCGCTGATGAAGGAGCGATCAATCTTTAAGGTATTGATCGGGAAACGCGGCAGATAGCTGAGCGAGGAATAGCC
>JBBSFA010000374.1:0-4455 GCA_038239185.1 Elainellales cyanobacterium
TCAGCGGCGATCATTTGGCTTGGTCGCCCACGCTGCATCACCTTTTTGCCTTCCGCAGCGTTTGCTGGTACTCCTGGAGCGAATTGGTAAAATCTACGTATAGGCTAGCCAACTACTCGTTTGAGTGGGTGCTGCCGGGTCATGGTCGCCGCTTTCATGCCGATCGCGAGACAATGCAGCAGCAGATGCAGCAGTGCTTAGCCTGGATGGAACCCTAAAGGATTAGACGAAAAGCTACTAGACTGGGATACACCCGTTCTCTTAGGAGGATTTAATGGCAGATCTAAGCGGAACTTGGTTAGGAACTTACTGGCAAGAGGGATCACCGACTCGGTTTGAAGCGACTTTTGTGCAGGGCGGCAATTCATTCAGCGGTAGAGTTCTGGATGACAACCAGCTCGGAGAAGCGCAAATCACCGGAGAGCTGATCGGACGAAGTATCCAATTTACCAAGCGATATCTGACGGGGACGCATCGAGCCATCCAGTATAGTGGCACGCTTTCAGAAGATGCCAACTTTATGCAGGGCGACTGGGCGATCGATCGGACTCGCTCTGGCACTTGGGAAGCGCAGCGCAATCAAGACGACCTGCTAGCAGACCTGAAGAATCGTCTGGAGCAAAAAACTCCAGTCACAGTCAGTGCCCCAGCTCCAGCCCTCTGATCATTTTTTGCCAAGTCGCATCTGATGCGGCTTAGCAAAAATGAGTGGGGTCTGTTGAGGCACTTTACCCCTGTGCCTGATAAAAATCCTTGACCACCGAAACCACATAGGCCGCCTCACTCAGAGTTGTTCCGGCTCCCAGCGGCAGTCTCAGCAGGCGATCGCTCAAATCGTCAGTAAATTCCATGCTGCCCGATACCCGTCCATACTGAAGACCCGCTGGCGCACTATGGAGCGGCACATAGTGAAAAGTGGCTTGCACACCTCTGGCTTTGAGATAAGCTAGCAGAGCGGTGCGCGTCTCTAAATCTTGCAGCAGTAGATAGTAGATATGAGCATTGTGCTCACAGTCGGCTGGAATAATTGGGCGACGCACAATGCCTCTGGCTTCCAGTTCCACAAACGATTCATGATAGAACTGCCAAATTTCATGGCGGCACTGCTGAATCAAGTCGGCTTGCTCAAACTGCGCCCACAGCAAAGCAGCCAGGATATCGCTTGGCAGGAAAGACGACCCGACATCCACCCAGGTGTACTTATCGACTTCCCCCCGAAAGTATTTGCTGCGATTCGTGCCTTTCTCGCGAATAATCTCGGCGCGATCGATCAAGCGCGGATCATTAATCAGCAGCGCCCCGCCCTCACCCGAAACAATGTTCTTCGTTTGGTGAAAGCTCAGGGCTGCCAAATGCCCCATGCTGCCAACCGGATTTCCTTTGTAGCGAGATTGAATCGCCTGAGCGGCATCTTCAATAATGAACAGCTCATGTGCCTCTGCGATCGCCTTCAACTGCTCCATTTCGCAGCTCACGCCCGCATAATGCACTGGCGCGATCGCCTTCGTGCGATCGGTAATGGCTACCTCAACCTTGGTTTCGTCTAGATTCAGCGTGTCCGGGCGAATATCGACAAAGACAGGTATCGCTCCCCGCAGCACAAAGGCATTTGCCGTTGAGACAAACGTATAGGACGGCATGATCACCTCATCTCCGGGCTGGAGATCGATTAGCAGTGCCGCCATCTCCAAAGCTGCCGTGCAGGAATGAGTCATTAAGGCGCTGTAACAGCCAATCTGCGACTCCAACCAAGCCTGACAGCGTTTGGTAAAGGCTCCATCGCCCGACAACTGCCCATTGGCGATCGCTTCCCCAATACACTCCAATTCGCGATGCGTGATTAGCGGTTTATTGAAGGGAACATTCAGGGGAGGCTCATCAGCACCCCGAATAGGTAAAACAGGCGGACGAAATCCAATCATTTTCGGGCTAGAAGTCACGTTTTCTACGGGAAGGTGAACCATTTAACTAGAGCTTAACTGGGAATTAACTAGGAATTAACTGAGACTTAACTGGGACTTTGAATTACAGCAATTTAAAGTTGCTGTAATAGTTACTAGATTATTAAGGATTGCTCCAACTCTGGCAAACGCTACAGCTCATCTTTGTTGAAAATTAGTGAAAACGAAATCAGCCGTAAGTTTTATGTGAAGCCAGATTGCCCTCATGCTGGTATATTTACAAAACACTGCTAATTGATAATCGCGAATATTGTAAATGTTCGTGCCGTGACTTTAATAGAATTTCAAGGTTGTTTAAAAATGGAGTCAAAATGATTTCACAGGTTCTTCGTAGAAAGTTGCAGGATCAATGAGCTTCCTGTAAAGCCTGGTTGGAGAACACTAATAGATCTCCTCATTCCTGCCAGAATACTAAGCGGGTGGGCTAATTGAACAATTGCTTCAAGACCCGATCGTAATATTGGCTCTATCAAAGGCATATTTCTATTAGGGAGCATTCTTTCAGGAAACTTCAGGAAAATTCAGAAAGTTTCCCTTAATTTAACTTTGGGCTGGTAAGGGTATATAGAATCGCCTCATTCAGTTTAGAACCTGAGTAAAGCGCTGCACCTACCGCCCCAGTTTCAATCGGGTTGGGCAATTGAGCCAGCCAGTTAGTTTTCTGGAACAGTTAGCCTGGAAAGCTGATTGCTTTGACCGTATTTACAGGTCGAAGCGCCTAAAGCCGCCTTCACAGCAGGGTCACCTCCACAGAAAGTTACTCCTACAATCGGGTAACAGGTTTAATCATCATTAGTATTTAATAAGGAACACGAGGTAGGGATGATTAGAGCAGATTTTTGGAAATTGCTATATTCTGAATGGGAAAATCCAGATTTTCAGCCCATTCCAGGCTATAGCTCATTAATCTTGGCACCCGGCGATCTGCCCTTTTTTCTGAAAATTGCTCTAGAGGTTTGTGCGCGTCAGAATTCTGAACACCTCGTTGAAACCTTGATTATCCCCGACAATCGACTCACTTCTGGGTATGTCGATCGCCTGAACCTCTGGTCAAAAGACCACCCTACTCCGGTTCGGATGATCCCGCAAAAACCGCTGGAGCGGCTGTTTACTCGCTTTCACAAGAACGCCCACAACAACTGCTGGATGCAGATGGTGCGCGGCATCAATGCCGTTCGGACAACCCATGCGCTCTGGCACGATGTGGATCTATTCATCTCTGAACGCGATTTTCTCAAAGCCCATTACGAAGCTTGCAAGTCGCAACAGCTTGCCTGTTTGGGAGTCAGCCAAGCCTGGGATTCCTGGTTTCAAGCTCAGGGAATTGACTACCTGGTGGGGACTTGGGAGATGATGCTAGATGTCAACTGGGCACGCAGCTTTAAGCCCTGGGAACATCGCGGACATGATGAGATCGTGGGAGGGCAATACCACACCTGCGATATTACGTTCTGGCCGCAATACTGCACGCCGCCTGAACTGGTCGGTCGGCATGAGCAAGAATGGGGATTTGTTCACTTCAATTACGTCACCGGAACCTATCGCAAGTTTCAGCAAAGCCGAGGATCGTTTGAGGACAGTTTATTCAAGCTGCTGTTAGTCCGGCTGCTGATTGATGCCTATGATCAATCGGGTTGGGTGTATGAAGTCCCGTCGCTGAAAGATTTGGTGAAAGGAATTACCGATCGCTCCATGCGGGTGACTTACGGCGACGAGAAAACCCAGTCTGGGTATCTAGAGTTCCGGAAAAAACTCCAAACCCTAATTGAGAGCAGTTTTCTAGATGACGAGAAGTCTGCCATCATCGAGCAGGGAGTGCGCCCATTTGATAGAGCGTTTGGGTGGAATTGCTCGGTTGCACCGAGGATTGAAACACCTAGCCTGGGGATTTCAAGCATTGCGTCGATGATGCTCTAGGTCGCGCAATTCCTTTCGCGATTACAAAACTTGCACTGCAAGCCTTTCCGAGTGGGCGCGAATCGCTTCGATCGCCCGCAGGGTAACCTCCGGCGTGGCTGGTGAGGGCAAGGGCACGGCATTGGCTGCACCGAAAGCGGCGATCGCAGATCGAATCGCTTCTCGGACTGAGAGCGCCAGCATCAGCGGCGGTTCACCCACTGCTTTGCTGCCGTAAATTACCCCGTCTTGAGCCGCGCGTTCCAGCAGGTGAACCTGGAACTGTTCAGGGATTTCGCTGACGGTGGGAATTTTATAGGTGCTGGGTGCAAAAGTCTGAAGTTTCCCCTGTGGGTTCCAAACCAATTCCTCCATCGTTAACCAACCCATTCCCTGCACAAATCCCCCTTCAATTTGCCCGCGATCGACTAGCGGATTCAAAGACTCGCCGACATCATGGACAATATCGACGCGGCGGAGTTTGAACGTTCCCGTGAAGCCATCGACTTCAACTTCGCTCACGGCAGCCCCGTAGACGTAGTAGTAAAACGGTCTGCCTTTGCCTGCCTCCGCGTCCCAGGAGATATTTGGTGTGCGA
>JBBSFA010000375.1:0-4448 GCA_038239185.1 Elainellales cyanobacterium
GACGCTTCGCTTTACCTGCTGCTAGGTTTACCCGATCGCTGTCATCGTCACCGACCCGACTGGGTAAAAGTCGCAGTCAACGGGCGCATCGTTAAAGTGCCAGAGCTAGAGCAAGCCATTTTTGGAGCGCTGCGACGAATCCTGCCCCGCGATCGCCATCCCGTCTGCTTTGTGCATCTCACCCTGCCGCCTGACCAAGTGGACTGGAACCGCCATCCTGCCAAAGCTGAACTCTATTTGCACCAGATGGAGCACTGGCAGCAACAGGTCGCAGAAGCGATAGCCCAGACGCTACGACTTCAGCCGGAAGCCATTCCAGATGCGACTTACACCAGTCGCGTGGGCAAGTTAGTCAAAGCGGCTGAAGCGGCTGGAGGTTATGGACAAAGATCGATCGGCGCGGCGGAATCCTACTCTGCGTCGCTGCTGCCGCTGAAAGCCCTCAGCCAAGTTCACCAGATGTATATTCTGGCGGAGCATCCGACTGGCATGTGGTTGGTAGAACAGCACATTGCCCATGAACGAGTGCTGTACGAGCAATTGCGCGATCGCTGGCAGATTGTAGAGGTCGAGCCGCCGATCGTGCTGCATCAGCTTTCCGCGTTGCAGGTAGAGCAACTCCAGCGAATTGGCTTGAGCGTAGAGCCATTTGGCGATCGACTCTGGGCGGTGCGATCGATTCCCGAAGCGTTGGCACAGCGGGAGGATTGCTCAGAGGCGCTGCTAGAGCTGAGTTTGGGTGGCGATTTGGAAACGGCTTTGGTCGCGATCGCCTGTCGCACCGCCATCCGCAACGGCACTCCATTAAGTTCTGAAGCCATGCAGACTCTACTGGATCAATGGCAACAAACGCACAGCCCGCGCACCTGTCCGCATGGTCGCCCGATCTATTTGTCTTTAGAAGAGTCGAGCCTGTCTCGCTTTTTCCGGCGGCATTGGGTGATTGGCAAAAGCCACGGCATCTAATCACAGGCTAGAGCCAACCGACGATCGTCTGCACTAGCAGCCAGAGATTCAGCCCCGCAATAATCAGCGCGATCGACCAGGCGATCGCCTTCAGCCACCAGGGATTGACGAACTCGCCCATCAAACGGCGATCGCTGGTAAACATCACCAGCGGCACTACGGCAAAAGAGAGCTGGAGACTGAGGATCACCTGACTGAATACCAGCAAACTGCTCGTCCCCTGTTCGCCAAAATAGGCGATCGCGATGAGTGCTGGGACGATCGCCACCAGCCGAGTCGCCAATCGGCGCAGCCAAGGCGGCAGTCGAAACTGGACAAAGCCTTCCATCACAATTTGTCCTGCCAAAGTCGCCGTCAAAGTCGAGCTTTGTCCAGAAGCCAGCAGCGCTACCCCAAAAATGGCGCTAGCAGCCCCTACGCCCAGCAACGGAGACAGCAGCAAATAGGCATCTTGGATCTCGGCAACCTGCTGATGTCCCGTGGTGTGAAACGTGGCGGCAGAAACAATCAGAATTGCTGAATTGATCAATAGCGCGATCGACAACGCCAAAGTCGAGTCGATCGTACCGAACTTAATCGCTTCCCAGCGCTTCTGAGCCGTCGGTTGCCAAGCGCGAGTTTGAATAATCGAGGAGTGCAGATACAAATTGTGCGGCATCACCGTCGCACCCAAAATGCCGACTGCCAGATACAGCATCCCTGGATTTTGTACTACCGCTGGGTTAGGCAAATAGCCGTTCAGAATGCCATGCCAATCCGGTTGGGCAAACAAAATCTCTGCAACAAAGCAAAGCCCAATCGTACTGACGAGCATCAATACCAATGCCTCTATAGTGCGGAAGCCTTTACCCTGCAAGAACAGAAGCACCAAAACATCCAACGCCGTAATGCAAACGCCCCAAGCGAGCGGCAAGCCAAACAAGAGGTTAAGCGCGATCGCACTGCCCAGCAGTTCCGCCAGATCACAGGCGGCAATCGCGATTTCGCACAAGATCCACAGCACAAAGCTGATGCGGGGACTAAAGTAATCTCGGCAGGCTTGCGCCAGATCCTTCCCAGTCGCCACTCCTAATCGAACGCATAACGCTTGGAGCAAAATCGCCATCAGGTTCGACAGTAGCACCACACTCAGCAGCGTATAGCCAAACCGAGAGCCGCCTGCAATATCAGTTGCCCAGTTGCCAGGGTCCATGTAGCCCACTGAAACCAGATAGCCGGGTCCTGCATATGCCAGCAGCTTCCGCCAAAAATTTCGACCATTAGGTACAGGAATACTGCGGTGTACTTCTGGCAAGCTGGGACGGTGAGATAAGGTCATAAGCAAACAGCAGCTTATTTCATAATCGTTTCATAATTAAGCATAGCGTCGAATCACAGCAAAGTTCAACGGGGCAAGCAAAACCTCACCTGCGGCGTAGAAGCAAAACTCCCAAGGTGGCGTAGAAGCAAAACTCCCAAGAGCATACGCCCCTGAGAGTTTGAGTTGGTATCCTTATAACTGGCGATCGCTAGTAGGTATAAAACATCTCCTGGATTGCCTTAGCATCTGATGTTTTGGTCAGCGCCAGCATTAGCAAAATTCGCGCCTTTTGCGGATTCAGGTTGTCCGCAACGACAAAATTATTTTCGTCATCCTTCTCCTCCCGTTTCGCACCACCCGACCCGATCCAGTCCGCGAACTGCGAACGATCGCAACGCCCTTTTTAGCTGCCGCGATCGCCGCAGGCTCCACCTGCACCGAAATACTGCCGTCGCCCACGCCCGCATGAACGATGCCCTTGGCTCCATCTGCAACCGCCGCATTCAGCAGCACGGGGCTGTTATTGCCATAGCCATACACAATGTCAACCTGCGGTAGCGTCGTCAGCGAATTTACGTCAAACGGCGTGTCAGCCGTATGCTTTCGCAGCGGTGTCCGGTAAAAGTAAGGCTTGCCCAATTCCACATAGCCCAGATAGCCCATGTCCGGAGACTGGAAGGTATTGAGACTAGTGGTGTTGGTTTTGGTCACTTCGCGAGCCGCCGAAATCTGGTCATTCAAGCTGACCATCACGCCTTTGCCGACTGAGGCAGGACTACTGGCGATCGCCACCGCATTGTGTAAGTTGAGTGGTCCATCTGCACTCAATGCCGTCGCCGGGCGCATAGCTCCGACAATCACTACAGGCTTCCGACTTTTGGAGCGGTCACCGTTGGGGTGGGCGAAGGAGACTGAGCAGCCGGAGACTGAGCAGCCGGAGACTGAGCCACGACTACAGCCGGAGCCGTTTTTTCAGCAGCCGAAAACGCCGTCACCGCTAGCAGAAACTACAAAGCCAGCACCGTCACCGCTGACAGTACGGCAGGAACGAGAAATCTTTTCCTCATGAAACCACACCTTAAGATTGGTAAACTTGCCTGAAAAGCACAAAAATAGACTCGCCGCAGTGACTTTAAGCGATCGCGCCTATATTTTTCGCTAATCTGGATACCAGAACATGCCTTTGATCCCTTCTGGGTCAGGCATGAAGCCCAAGCCACGATAGAAATCAATTACCTGCGGATCGGCAAACAGCGTAATGTTGCTAATGTCTTCGCTGCGAAGTTTCTTGATCATCTGCCGCATCAGCGCTTTGCCCAGCCCTTTACTTTGAAAATCGGGGTGGACGACTACATCCCAAATCGTGGCGTTGAAGGCATGATCCGAAGTGGCACGCGAAAAGCCCACCAGCCGCTTGCTCACCCCACGTTGCTCCCACATCGAAACGACCAAAAAGCTGTGCTGGATTGCCTTCTTGACCTTCCGCAGCGGGCGACGCGACCAGCCGACCGCATCGCAAAGCTCCTCTAGCTCGTACAGGTCAATTTCGCGATCGGTACTAAAGAAAATGCGAGAACTGCCGACCATAACGCCCTGAGCGGACGATCCATCTGGTTCGATCTTGGCGGCAGTGTCCGATGTGCTAAACAAGCTTTTCCAGAAACCCATTCGGCGTGGCTCAGGTAGAGGAATAAAGGGTCGTGCTATTGCGGGCAGATAGCGGTAATAGTAAGTATAGAGCGTATCTCTTGTACCATTCTGACATTGCCCTTTAGCTCTCCGCCAATTCTGCGTAAATCTCTCAGACGATCGGCTCCACCCTAGCAGCAATCTGTTTTGGAGTGAGCGATCGCCTCTAAGTTGGGGTTTTCTAGTAGATAGGTGTGTTTCTAGCGCAATGACCCTTGATTTCCCGGCAAATAATCCCGCAACTTATGGCTTCAGGCTTGAAACCATCCACGCTCGAACTGCTGAAGCGGTTTAATCGCGCCTTTCCGCAGTTTTACGAGCAATTTGTCAGCAGCGAAATCCAGTTGCAAAACCTGAGACTTGCCTACCAGCTTTACAAAAGTCGTCAGGCGGTGATTGAACTCGTGCCAGAGGGCAGCAAAAGCGCCCTACACTTTGCCTATCGTAACCAATCCTTTCTGCTCAGCGACATCTTCGGAGTCCTGGCTGCTTA
>JBBSFA010000376.1:0-4434 GCA_038239185.1 Elainellales cyanobacterium
ATCGGCTTCGTCTGCTTTAGCTTTGCCTGTTTCAGTGTCTGCTTCCGCTTTGCCCAGAATTAAACCCGGAGGAGAGGAGTGTCGGAACTGAAGCAGATTTCGTTAGTTGGAGAAGATGAGTGACGGAATTGAAGCGGATTTTACTGGTTGAAGACAGCGCCAACGATGTGGAGCTGATTTTGACTTCTTTGGCGGATAATCATATTGCGAACGAAGTGGTGGTCGCCCGCGATGGCGAAGAGGCACTTGATTTTCTCTACCGCCGGGGACTGTTTCGGCTTCGCATGAGCGGTAATCCAGTGGTGGTGCTGCTCGATCTGAAATTGCCTAAAGTGGATGGTCTGGAAATTTTGGCGCAGCTCAGAGCCGATCCCGCGCTGCGGTTTGTGCCCGTCGTAGTGTTAACCTCTTCGCGAGAAGAGCCAGATTTGCAGCGCTGCTATGAGCTGGGCACAAACGCCTATGTGGTCAAGCCGATCGACTTTCAAGAGTTTGTGGAAGTGATTAAGCAAATCGGGCTGTTTTGGGCAGTGGTGAATCAGCCGCCGCCACTGGCGATCGGGTATCCAGGCGGAGAGGCATAGGATATGACACAACTCCGGTTTCTCTTGCTTGAAGACAGCATGCTAGATGTCGAACTCATTCAGATTGCCTTGGAAGGAGGCGGCATTCAGTGCGACCTGATGCAGGTGCAAACCTACGCTGAGTTTTTGGCAGCCGTGCAGGCTCCCACGTTTGATTTAATTCTGTCAGACTACAAGCTGCCTGAGTTTGATGGGATTGCGGCGCTTCAGCTTGCCCGGACCCATTGCCCCAAGATTCCGTTTATTTTTGTTTCGGCAAGTCTGGGCGAAGAGATGGCGATCGACTTGCTGAAGCAAGGTGCCACCGATTATGTGCTGAAAGAGCGATTGGTGCGGCTGGTTCCCTCCGTGCGACGCGCCCTCCGCGAAGCCCAAGACCACGCCGATCGCCAAGCGGCACTGGAAGCACGCCAGCAGGTAGAGCTAGCTTTGCAGCAGAACCAAGCGCGGCTGCTGCTGTGCGTCGAGGCTGCTAGTCTAGGGCTGTGGGACTATGACCCTGTCACCGACACAGGCTATCTGTCCGATCGCTGTAAACAGATGGTGGACTTGCCACTAGAGGCAAAACTGACCTACAACCAGGTTTTAGAACGGCTGCATCCTGACGATCGCCCTACCGTTTACGGAGCGATCAAACGGGCGCTCTTACACAAAGAGCCTTACGATCTGGAGTTCCGCATTTCCTGGAGAGATGGATCGGTGCATTGGATTCATGCCAAAGGGCAAACGCACCATGATCCATCTGGTAAGCCGATTTGGATGGGCGGCGTGGGGATTGATATTACCGATCGCAAGCGCACCGAAGCCGAACGCAAACAGGCTGCCAGCGCATTGCGTCAAAGCGAAGCTCGCTTCCGAACGCTAGCGAATGCAGTGCCGCAGCTCGTTTGGATGAACGATGATGCGGGCAATTTGCTCTACATGAATGATCCTTGGCGAGACTATCTAGGTCTACCCGACGAAGCCATCATCAACTGGAGCCAAAACGATTTTACGCATCCCGATGATGTCTTGCACCTGATCGAAACGCGCGATCGCGGCATTGCTGCCAAAACTGCCTACGAGCTAGAAGCCCGACTCCGCCGAGCCGATGGACAGTACCGCTGGCATTTAATTCGGGCAGTGCCGCTCCAGGATGAGCCGGATCAGGCGACGTTTTGGTATGGTACTGCGACCGATATTGAAGCCGTGAAGCAAGTGGCGGCAGGACAGCGCTTTTTGGCTCAAGTCAGCGGCGTTTTAGCCGAATCGCTCGACTATCCAATGACGCTTAGCCGAATTGCTCGCCTAGCCGTACCCTTTTTGGCAGACTATTGCTTTTTTGATATTCTCTCTGCGAATCAGCATCTCCAGCGGGTGGCTTGGCATCATGTCAATTCGGAGAAGCAAAGCTGGATCAGCCGGACACAGACCTTTGTGCCGCCGCTCAGCTTGGCTCAACATCCGGTTTGTGCCGCTGTTTTGCACAACCAGATCGGGTTTACCCCCGATACCTCCGATGATTGGCTCCAGTCGATCGCCACTAGCCCTGAGCATTTGGCATTCTTACAAAGCCTTGAGCTGCGATCGTGCCTAACCGTGCCGTTGAGCACCCGCGATCGCAAGCTAGGGGCACTGGTGCTGTGCTTCACAGCGGAATCAGAGCGGCGGCATACTGAAGCCGATCTTCAGCTCGCACAAGAGCTGGCTCATCGGGCAGCTACCGCGCTGGACAATTCCCAGCTTTATCAGCAGGCGCAAGATGCAAATCGGGTCAAAGATGAATTTTTAGCCGTGCTTTCTCATGAGCTGCGAACGCCATTAAATCCGATTTTGGGCTGGTCAAAGCTGCTGCAATCCAACTTTTCTGATCCAGTCAAGCTCACAAAAGGGCTAGAAGCGATCGAACGCAATGCAAAAATGCAAACGCAGTTAATCGAAGATCTGCTGGATATTTCTCAAATCCTGCGGGGGAAGCTAAAGCTGACTAAAAGTCCGGTTCAGTTGTCTACCGTAGTGGAAGCGGCGATCGAAACAGTGCAGTTGACCGCAGATGCCAAGTCGATTCAGATCCACACTCAGATTGATCCGCAGGTCGGGCAGGTGTTTGGCGATCCGGGGCGGATGCATCAGATTGTTTGGAATCTGCTTTCCAATGCGGTTAAGTTTACGCCTGCGGGGGGACAAGTGGCGATCGGGCTGAATCGAGCAGGAGCGCCGCAAGCCGTTTACGCGCAGATTCAAGTCACCGACACCGGAAAAGGAATTGCCCCAGAGTTTTTACCCCACGTTTTTGAGCGATTTCGCCAAGAAGATGGCTCCACGACTCGTCAATTTGGCGGGCTGGGGCTGGGGCTGGCGATCGTTCATTATTTGGTGGGAGTCCACGGCGGCACGGTGGAAGCCCAAAGCGCTGGCGAAGGGCAGGGAGCCACCTTCACCGTGCAGATTCCCATGTTGTCGAGCGCAAATCATAGGGCTGAGCCAGACGATCGCAGCTCCGGCGACAATTTGAGCGGTTTTTCAATTCTGATCGTGGAAGATGATCCAGATACGCGAGAGCTGCTGGTATTTCTGCTGACGCAGCGCGGGGCTGTCGTAACTGCTGCTGCTTCGGCAACTCAGGCATTGGAGATTTTAGCCCAGTTGCCGCTGAGTTTGATCATCAGCGACATTGGGATGCCTGACATGGATGGCTATATGCTGCTGCAACACATCCGCTCCAATGCGAATCAGAACCAGCAGATTCCGGCGATCGCGCTGACTGCCTATGCGGGAGAGATGAACCAACAGCGGGCTTTAGAGGTAGGATTTCAACGCCATCTGACAAAACCGATCGATCCAGCCGCCTTAACCCGCGCGATCGGGGAGCTGATCGGCTAGTCAAATATAAAATTCTTGGCAATATGTGATCCATAAGACCTGACAATTGCCCAGAAATCCGGTAGAACTATCTGCGGTAGTCCATCAGGGTCGATCGCGATTCACCTCCTATTGAAGCTCCTCTATGAAGATCCCTGACTGGGCTTGCGGATTGGCAGCTCTGCGTCTGCATGTTGATCGAGCGGTCTTAGTCTATACTCGCTTACCAACTCGCTTACTAAAATGGAGGCTATTCAAGTATTGGGCTATTGCGGCGCTCTCGGCATTGATTTTATCGGTTGGGGCGATCGCTGCTCCAGCCGTTGAGCCTCCCTGTCCAGATCAGATCCAGCTTGCGGCGCAGCGATCTAGTGTCCAATCTACGCCTTATCCTGTGGCGATCGCGCAAGCCTCTTTGCTGGGTCAGTTTGTCCAAGCCCTGCCGTCACTGCTGGCAGCTCAGTTTGCCCCACCCTTTCCTCAGATCAACGGGCTAGCAAGAATTGCGCGAGTGCCGATCGTGACCTATCACAATGTTCTGGCTAAAGACTTTGGGGCAGCGCTCCAGCAAATTCAAGCCAAAGGCGTTACGCCAATCAGTCTAGATCAGCTCACAAATCATCTCTCTACAGGGATTCCTCTGCCGCCCAAACCGATTGTGCTGACGTTTGACGGTGGATATTTGGAACATTATCAATTTGTCTATCCGCTGCTCAAAGAGTTCGGGTATCCTGGCGTATTTGCAGTGTATCCCAGAGTAATCACCCGCTCAGCCGAAAAATCGCGATTGAGCTGGAAGCAACTTCGAGCCATGGCAGCCGATCCCTTGATCACAATCGCCTCCCACGGCTTAGCACCCATGACCGATCTGCAAGCCCTGCAAGACGAGCCGCTACGGGCTGAAGTTGTGGAATCCAAACGGTTGCTAGAGAAGAAGCTGGGAATTTCAGTGCGCTATTTTGTCTATCCTGCTGGTATCTCTGACCCCGATCGCGTCCAAACCTGGGTG
>JBBSFA010000377.1:0-4430 GCA_038239185.1 Elainellales cyanobacterium
ATCGGCGGCGGGCATGTGCTGCATCTGCTCTGTGATCTGACGATCGCGGCGGACAATGCCATCTTTGGGCAAACGGGTCCTAAAGTCGGCAGCTTTGACGGCGGCTTTGGCGCGAGCTACATGGCGCGAATCGTCGGGCAGAAAAAAGCGCGAGAAATCTGGTATCTTTGCCGCCAGTACAATGCGGCACAGGCATTAGAAATGGGATTAGTCAATACTGTAGTGCCGATCGCACAGCTCGAAGCCGAGGGCATCCAATGGGCGCAGGAAATCTTAGAGAAAAGCCCGATCGCGATCCGCTGTCTCAAAGCGGCTTTCAATGCTGACTGCGATGGACAAGCCGGACTGCAAGAGTTAGCAGGCAACGCCACGCTGCTTTACTACATGACGGAGGAAGGCGCAGAAGGAAAGCAGGCGTTTCTAGAAAAGCGATCGCCAGACTTTCGGAAATATCCTTGGTTGCCTTAGCCCCGAACCGTCTCTGGGATGCTGCAAGCGGGGCTTAATCCAATCGACCTCTCTTTTTCGACTTTTGCGGATCTGTCACTTTGCCAATCTGTTTCAGTTGAACTCGATCGCGCCCCTCCTTCTTCGCCCAATACAATGCCTGATCCGCCGTATCAATCAGCGCTGTGACGGAATAAGGGCAACCTGCCACAAGGCAAGCAACGCCAAGGCTGACCGTCACCTGCTCACTCACAGATGAGGCAGCGTGGGGCAAGTATAGCTGCTGGATTTCGGCGCGGATGTCTTGCGCCACCTGGATTGCACCTTTGCCGTCCGTGTTGGGCAAAACGATCGCAAATTCTTCGCCGCCATACCGCGCTGCCAAGTCTCCCGGACGTTTTACCGCGCGGCTAATTGCTTTGGTAATTTGAATCAGACAGGCATCTCCCGCCAGATGTCCATAGGTATCGTTGTAAGGCTTAAAGAAATCGACATCGCACAGAATCAGCGAGAGCGGTGCTTGCTCCCGCGCCATTCGTAAAGACTCTTGGCGAAGATAGTCATCGAAGCGGCGGCGGTTGGAAATTTGGGTCAGTCCATCCAGCGTGGCAAGGCGTTGCAGTTTTTGGTTGGCGGCTTGTAGCTCTTGGTATAGCTCCGACTGCTGGATCGCGATCGCCAACTGATCGACGATCGCCAATGCCAAATCTATTTCTGAATATTGCCAATCGGGGCGATCGCTGTTGCGCGTTAAGTCCAAGCTGCCCCACAGCAAGCCGTTCACCTGCAACGGCATCACTAGCCATGCAGCCGAACTCACCTGGGTCAGTTCTGGAACTAGGGTTAGGCTAGCTTCGCTGGCGATCGGAGAGGCTCCATCGAACTGAACAACTTGGAACTGCTTGAGCTGAGCCGAGGCAAAATGAACCGAGTCAGAGACAGATTTACCCAACACGCTAGGGAGACTCGTGAGGTGATGATCTGCCACGTTGCGCCAAAGCGCTTGCTCCGGCAGATATTGGACGATCGCCGCTCGATCCGCCTGGAGCATCTGAGCGATCGCAGCGGTTGCAGTCGTAAAGACTGCATCTAGGTCAAGCGAGTGCCGGATCGTTTGTATGACCTGATTCAGGGCTTTTTCCTTCTGAGCCTGTGCCAGCTTCAGTTCTAGAAGCCGCTTGCGTTTCGTAATATCGCTAAATGTGCAAAGCACGTGGCAGATTTCGCCGGAGGGAGTGAGTTGCGGCTCGGCATCTACCAACAGCCAAACGGGTTGAGCTTGCCGATGCGGCTGTCCAAACGGCTGGTCAGGCTGCTCTTCGATCGGCAGATCTTCAATGTGTCGATACACGCCCATCACCACATTCCGGATCGGTTTTTGGGTGGCGATCGCCAATGCCACAGGCTGAACATTGAATGGAAAAAGCGAACCGTCTTCGCGAATCACCCGCCCACCTAAAGCCAGGGAACCTTTGCCCAAAAGCTGATCCTCCGTTAAACCCATTAGCTCTGAGGCTTTAGGGTTGCTCAGCAAAATTTTTGCATCTGCATCTTGCAGCAATATACCCACATTCAGATCTTGAATCAGCCGCTGAAACTGGGTTTCACTGTTGCATAGCATCTGCCCGAGCTGCGTCTGCCCGATCTGCCGCGCTTGCAGTTCGTACTGTAGCCGATCGGCAATCCGATGCTCTACGCGTTGCTCTACATTGATTTTTACCTGCTGGATTTTTACCTGCCGCAGATGGTCTTCAGCTTGCTGTCGCTTGCGATCGACGCGATCGAGCGATCGGGCTGTCCACCCGATCAAACCAGACAGCATCAGCGTTGTCCCTAGCGTTTGACAAGCAGCGCCAGTGGGACGATCGTACCAATTTTGCTGTTCACCTATGAGAACCAGCCAGTGCAACAGGAGCGATAAGCCGATCGCCCAAGGAAACAACTGCCGCGCCATCATTCCGCCTGCCAACGGACTGGACAGCGATCGCAGGAACCCGCGCCCGCACGAACAAAGAATACTGCTGTATGTAAGCTAGAACTCATAACGGTGATAGCATCGAACGAAGTCATATTCTGCAACAAAAAAATGAAAAACGGATAAAAATCAAACCTCAAATGACCATTTAATGAGATAGATTTTAAACGTGGCTATTAAGCTATAGCTATACCCTTAAAAGATAAAGATAGTGACATAAAACCGCAAGGTCTTATTTAGAACAAAATCGTACAAACAACTAGAACAGCGAGAACCGCTAGCGCATTTTGCGATCGTAGATTTCAAAGCTTGTTAGATGTATCAAGATGTTACACCTAGGAGGTTTCGTTTGAGTGACTTGATTCAAGGTTTTAAAGCCTGTAGTTTGAAGTTTATCTCTGAAAAAAAATATCAACTCAGTGATCTTACGCTAGCAAATTGTGGAGGTTTAACGAGAGTTAGAGTGATCCAAGTAATTTTGCAGAGATCTTTGACAAGGTTTGCGTGATTTCATCCAGAGCTGGGTACTCTGAACTCAGAGTGCCATTTCTCTTTTGCACTATCTTTTGACCGTCCGCCTTTTTGTCATCAGCCCCTCTGCATCATTTCGAGATAAACCGTATGAACTCCCCTACCTCCGAAGACCTGGGAAAAATCCGTGAACAGTACAATTACGGTCCCTATCCCAGAATTCCGCTCGACAAATCTCCCAAAGACAGCTACGAGCAGCTCTACTGCCATAACTTTGTCACCGCCTACTATCTGCGCCACCGCAGGGTTCCCAGCACCGAAGGGAAAGTCATTCTGGATGCCGGATGTGGTAGCGGTTACAAGTCGTTGGTGCTGGCAGAAGCCAATCCTGGAGCCAAAATTGTCGGCATCGATCTGTCGGAGAAGTCGGTGGAGTTAGCGCGGCAGAGGCTAGAATTTCACGGCTTTAGCAACATTGAGTTTCATGCGATCGCGATCGAAGAACTCCCCAATCTGGGGCTGGAGTTCGACTACATTAACTGCGATGAGGTGCTGTATCTCCTGCCTGACCCAGTAGCAGGACTACAAGCCATGAAAGCGGTGCTGAAACCCGATGGCTTAATCCGCACGAATCTGCATGACTACTACCAGAGAGCCGACTATCATCGCGCTCAGGCTTTGTTTCAGCTCATGGGTTTGTTTGAAGAAGGTCCTGGCGAATTTGCCGAGCAAGCCGTCATGGAAACCATGAATGCCCTGAAGGATTCTGTGCACTTGAAAGTGCGCACCTGGCAAGGACAATTCCGCGCCAACCTAGAGCCTGCCTTCATGAGTGAATTACTCAATATGAACCAGCTTTTGGTGGGCGACAAAGGCTTCAAGATTCCCGATTTGTTCGACCTGCTGGAAACAGTTGATTTAGACTTTGTCAGCATGGTGAACTGGCGGCAATGGGATATTACCGAGCTGTTTCAAGATGCTGAGAATTTGCCAGCTATCTGGGAAATGGGGTTGGCTGCCGCCTCCGATCGCGATCGGCTAACGCTTGTCCAACTGCTGCATCCGCTTCATCGGCTGTTAGATTTCTGGTGCGCCCATCCGGGTGAGTTGGGTGTTCCGGTGGATGACTGGAGCGAAGCAGATTGGCGCAGTGCCACGGTGCATCTACATCCTCAGCTACAGACCGATCGCATGAAAGCCTATCTGATTGACTGCACCCGCACCGGACAGCCCTTTGAAATCAGCCGCGATGTGCCGCTGCCAGCTTGGCTCCCTGTTTTTTTGGAGCCTGGAATGGCTGCTTGCTTGTTGCCGCTGTGGGAGGGCGCACAGCCGATCGAGGCGATCGTCCAGCGCTATCACCAAATCCGCCCGGTCGATCCGGTGACGCTGGAACCCACCACAAAAGCGCAAGCCTTTGAAACCGTGAAAGATATATTGAACCGCATGGATGCATTCCTTTATGTGCTGCTCCAGCGCAGCTAAATGGGTGAGCACAAAAACCTGCCGATACCAGCTCCCCGGATTCTTCGAGAAT
>JBBSFA010000378.1:0-4417 GCA_038239185.1 Elainellales cyanobacterium
GAGCCGATCGGTGTGCAAGGTCGCAACATGGCTTTCCTTTTCTTCGCAGCAGCGGCTTTTTTAGTCTCAGTTCCGGTCTTCATTCAAGCGCCATTGGTCAGAATATTTCCCTGGCTGAGTTTAGGGTTGACTGGGGGCTGGCTCTGGCTGAGTTTGTATTTGCGATCGCGTCCCCAAACCCATCAGTGGGGGGATTTGCTGCTCGGATTCACCTGGACATGGCTAGCAGGATCGATTTACTGGGGTTGGTTGCGCTGGGAGCCGCTGCTGCATCTGCCAGTGGAGGCGATCGGACTACCGTTTGCTTGGGTGGCGCTGCGGCGCGGGCAGGGCAAAATTGGCAACTGGTTTTACCTAGGATCTCTGTTTGGCACGGTGACTACAGATATTTATTTTTACTTGGTAAATTTAATTCCCTATTGGCGGCAGGTGATGCAGGCAGATCCAACCGAGTTGCAGCCGATTTTGCAAAATGCTGTGGCGCAGGTTCAGACCCCTCGGGGAATTTGCTGTGCGATCGCGCTTGCTGCCCTACTTCTATTCGTCGGGAGTTTTCCGCTGCGCCTCAAACAGCCGCATAGGTGGGCATTCAGCGGCGCAGTGCTTAGCACAATGCTGGTGGATGGCTTGTTTTGGCTGGCTGCTACTGCTGCATCTGGAAAGCTATGATGAGGAGTGATCGGGATGAGTCACGATCGCAGCTAGTTCGATGGGCGATCGAATCAGGTACGATTGGCTAGTCGTTGTTCCTCAAAAAGTCAGGCATTTTTTTAAATAGAATTCCTTTAATTTGGCGATCGCCAATTCTTTTTTTGATCTGACTGGTTTTTTATACTTAAATTTGGTTTGACACATTCTCGTTTTTACATTGTTTGCACTGATGCATTAATACTGGGAACACTGAACTCGAAGCATTAAGGGTTTCTTTAGCGTGTGGTGACTGTACAGCCCATTCCCCACTTAATTTTGCAGACTGACTCAGGCAGTCGCTTCCTTTCGCTCGTCGGCAGTGCTTGCTGGACGGTGGGGCGAGGAGATGACAATAATTTTGTGCTGCCCGATCGCTGGATCTCCCGCAACCATGCCATGCTGCAACGCATGGAGACGGGAGAATTTTATTTGATCGATTTGGGTAGCCGTAATGGCTCTTTTGTCAATGGGCGACGAGTCAGCGTTCCGGTCACCTTGCAGAATGGCGATCACCTGACTTTTGGACAAACAGAGCTAGATTTTTATGCCCCCGATGTCGATCCGCTGACGGATGGCTCGGTTGGGATGGACTCGCAGGAATTCACGGCAACGGCAACGCTCCATGTTCGTCGGTTGATCTCAGTGCTGGTAGTTGATATTCGCAACTTTACGGGTATGACCCGTCAGTTGGATGAGAAAATTCTTTCAGAGGTGATTGGGACTTGGTTTCGATGTGCAGGCGATATCATCCGCGAGTATGGAAGCTGGGTCGATAAGTACATTGGCGACGCGGTGATGGCGGTCTGGATTCACGGCGCACAGGGAATTAGCGCTGAAGAGATGATCCAGATCACTCGCGCCCTTAGCGCGTTGAACACGATGTCTAGTGAACTGCATGAGCGCTATCCTTTGCCCTTTCCGCTGCGAATTGGGGCAGGGCTGAACACGGGTTATGCGATGGTGGGAAATACGGGGACAGGCGATCGCCCTGACTATACGGCTTTGGGCGATACGGTGAATGCGGCGTTTCGGCTAGAAACCGCGACCAAACAGCTAGGTGCAGATATTGCATTGGGTGAAGCCACCTATCAATATCTAGAAAAATCTGGCATCAGCCCAACTCTGTTTCAGCAGCATATGGTGAGTCTGAAGGGCTATGAAACTCCGACACTAACTTACGCTGGTTCCTTCACAGATTTAGATGCCTTTCTTAAGCTTGTTCCAGAAAGCGACACAGATTAGAGGGCGATCGCGACACTGAGCAGAAACGCTACATGCAGAAATCCTTTCGCGTTCGATCGCGGTACTACGCTATATGTGCCGCAAATCTGCTTTGGGAATTGCATTAAAAATAATCATGATAGAAAACCGTGCAGATTTTGATTGATTCGTTAGTATGAGTTGCTTAATTGTGTCGCGACTGGCAGCAACTTACCGTGCAAATTCCCAGCTTTCCCGAATGTAGCCACGACCTTGTGGTCGCCTCCAATCACTACAACGACCATGAGCTTCTGACCCTATTTCAGCGCCATCCGGACTCTGGAAAATATTTCACGGCGATTTTTTGCCGCTACAGTCCGATCGTTTTTTCGCTGATTCGCCACTCGATCCGATCGCCCGTGCAGGCTGACTATTTGTTTGCGGTCACTTGGCGGCATCTCTATTACGAGCTAGGCGGGCTGGATTTGCATGAGCGATCGACCGCAGACGGCAAGCCCTTCACGCTGCAAAACTGGCTGATTCAAATCACGGCAGCTTGCATCAACCGCATGGAACTGCCACCTGTTGAGTCGATTCACTACTGTTTGGCAGAAGCTTCACCGCCGATGTGGTGCTATGTGGAACAGGCGATCGATCGACTGCCACCCATTCAGCGCTTGATGATTCTGATGGCGCAAACCTTCCACTGGAGCGAAGTTCGGATTTCTGCCTACCTGCAAGCAGAAGGAGAAATCGTTTCAGTCGCTGAGGTCAAGCAGCGCTTAGATGAAGCTTATCAGGCTTTAGAAGCGGCTCTACCCGAAGACATTGCCGAAATCTACTTAGGTCGGATTCGCCAAACGTCTGAGCCAGAAGATAACTACAGCGACATTTTCAACCTCGATCCGTTACAGCCTATTTATGATTGACCGACAGCGAATGCCTATCCCAAGAAAGTCGCTTCGTTGCCTTGTTCCATCCGAATCTTGGATTCTTTTTCAAACCAAGCCACAACCTGAGACACGGTTAGATCCTCGATCGCGGTTTCACTTTCCAGGGCGATCTGGTTCAAAGGCTTGATTGACGAGATCACCATTTGCGAAAAAAATTGATTGAACCGATCGTCGGCTTCTACGTTTGCCGCTAGCGTGGGGTCGCTGGCAACCCAGTCTGCTATTTGCTGTGGGTTTAGATTCGCGATCGCTGTTCCCTGTTGAGCAATTTGCTTCAGCGATCGCAGCGAGTATAGCGCGACCCTTGCCGAAAATTTTTCTCTCGCGGTCATCAAAGCGCGATCGACTTCAGCCACTTCGTCAAAGGTCAGGAACTGATCGGTAGATTGAGGTGAATCAGACATGGGCTTTTAATTTCTAAACTGTGTGCTCTCAAGTTTGGAGATTCCTTCCCTGATTATAGAAAAGGCGGAGCGATCGGCTTCGTTTTAGTGATATAGGTAGAAAGCTGAAAGATTTTTTGAAACGCTATAGGAAACGCTGTTTCAGCAACAGAAAAGCTTATGTCAAACACCTACACCGTTGAAGTTCACCATCAGGGCGACACGCACATCCTAACCGTTCCAGAAGATCAGACGATCCTAGCCGCCGCGCAAGCCGCAGGTTTAGATTTGCCCACTTCTTGTGGGGCTGGCGTTTGTACGACTTGTGCCGCCTTAATTACAGAAGGCACACTCGATCAGTCTGAAAGCATGGGCGTTAGCCCAGCCTTGCAAGAACAAGGCTATGCGCTCCTCTGTGTTTCCTATCCGCGATCGAACATTAAGCTGGAGACCGAGCAGGAAGACACAGTTTATCGGCTGCAATTTGGGCAGTTTCAGCAGGGCAAAGCTTGACGGATGAAGACTCACTTTGTGACGATCGCCGTTGATCTCCAAACTTCGCCAGCTCAGTTGCAGCAAATCATTTTGGCAAAGCTGCGAAAGGTTGGAGAACCGTTGCGATGGGCGATCGTTTCGGTAGACGGCGATCGTCATCAAGCTCAAGTGGAAGCGGTTGTGACGACTTCAAGTGATTTTCCAATTCCGATCGCTGCTGTAACGATTGTCTAAAAAAATGAACCGTCCTTATACTGTGGTGCTGATTGTGCCGACGGGCATCGGAGCGGCGATCGGGGGCTATGCCGGCGATGCGCTGCCAGTTGCACGGGCGATCGCTCAAGTTGCCGATCGGCTGATCACTCATCCGAATGTCCTGAATGGCGCGCAGCTCTACTGGTCATTACCAAACGCCCTCTATGTTGAAGGGTATGGGCTAGATCAATTTGCGGCAGGACAGTGGGGGTTGCGTCCAGTCCATCAAAATCGGGTGGGGCTGATCTTAGATCAAGCGATCGAGCCAGAGTTGCGTCTGCGCCATTTGCAAGTCGCAGATGCTGCGAGGGCAACATTGGGGCTGAATCTAACCGAGTATATTGTCACCGATGCACCGCTAGGCGTAGAGCTACGCACGGCAGCATCGGGCGCAACTTGGGGCACGATTCAGAATCCAGGCAGCTTACTAAGGGCAACTGA
>JBBSFA010000379.1:0-4416 GCA_038239185.1 Elainellales cyanobacterium
GAGATGAAATTATTGACCTGATGTCCGAGGAAATAGAGCAGGAGCAAACCCAGCGAAAAGCGGCAGAATTCTTATCTGAAGACTACTTCAATCAGGTGCAAATTTTAGGCGCTGAAAATATTGAGCTGAAGGAACGCTTGGGGCAAGCTAATCGCAAACTGGAAGCCGTGAAAATGGAGATAGCTCCCTTTGAAGACGAGCCAAAGCCGGCGATCGGGCACTATACGCTGAAGTTTGAGTACATTGGCGATTTTGATGATCTGCCCGATCGCGAATACAAGAAAGTGATGGGTAAAGTTCTAGCGCTGCAAGCTGAACCCAGACCGCATGACTGCGACTATTTACGCAAGTTCAACCATCGCTTCGGTAAAATTTATCGAGTTCGCACGGGCGATTATCGGATCTGTTACACGATCGAAGAGTCACCCAATAAGCAGATTCGGATTCTCATGGTAGATAACCGCAACGAGCGAATTTACGACGAACGACTGAGCCGCCGTCTGACCTAGCCCAGCTTGCTGCTAAATTGCTGCTAAAAACTTCTATCAGATTCTTAACATAAGTAAATAATTGATTAAAATGAGTGAAACCGGACGACCTTCTACCGCGATCGCTCATGCAGCCCAATCTTGCAGAATCAGACCCTACCCATCTAGACCTTACCGCGCCTAAGCCTTTGTATCAGCGCTGGATGCCAGCCCTGCTGATCGCGCCCTTCTTTTTGTGGGGAACGGCAATGGTGGCGATGAAGGGAACCATTCCCCACACTACCCCCTTGTTTATGGCAGGCGTAAGGCTTGTGCCCGCAGGGGTTTTGGTGCTAATCGCGGCAGCACTGACCTCCCAATTCTTCAAGGGAGCCACTGCGCCCGCACAGCCCAAAGGCTGGACAGCTTGGGGCTGGATTGCGCTATTTGGGCTAGTGGATGGGACTTTGTTTCAGGGGTTTCTTGCCGAGGGGCTGATGCGAACGGGGGCAGGCTTGGGTTCTGTAATGATCGACTCCCAGCCGATCGCAGTGGCTTTGATGGCGCGCTTTCTGTTTGGCGAACAGGTGGGACTTTGGGGCTGGCTGGGGCTGGGCTTTGGCATCGTTGGGATCAGTCTGCTGGGACTGCCGCAGGACTGGATTTTGGGGCTGCTGCACGGCGATATCAGCTTGAGTGGGCAAGCCGGAATGAGCCTATTAGCGCAGCTATTTCAGAGTGGCGAATGGCTGATGCTGATGGCAGCGCTGTCAATGGCAGTTGGAACTGTGATGGTGCGGTATGTTAGCCGCCATGTTGATCCAGTTGTGGCAACCGGATGGCATATGATTTTGGGCGGTATTCCCCTGTTTGTGGGTTCGGCTCTTTGGGAAACACAGCCTTGGCAGCATTTAACGGGTCTGGACTGGATGGCTTTGTCTTACTCCACTATTTTTGGCAGCGCGATCGCCTACGGGCTGTTCTTTTTCTTTGCGACCACGGGCAATCTGACCAGCTTCAGCTCGCTCACGTTTCTGACTCCCGTTTTTGCCTTGCTGTTTGGCAATCTGTTTTTGGGCGAGAACCTCAACTCAATGCAATGGGTGGGTGTTAGCCTCACGCTAGTCAGCATCGGCTTAATTAACCAGCGCGATCGCCTCTTGGCGTGGCTAAAGCTGGGGCGATCGCTTGAACCTGGACTAGAAGCGAGTTTGACTGAGCAAGGCAGCGCGATCGATCTGGACAGATTGATTTAATTAGATCTTCAAGAGAATATTACGTTTCTTAAAAAAATTACATTTTTGAAGATAGAATTTCAATAATCGTACAAAACTCGCATTGCTAGTTATCGTAGCTTTTCTTGCAAAGCTGTTCTTTGCATATCTTTTCAGTGAAACTACGAGTAACTTTTGTATCCAATATGATTTGTATCTAAAATTACTTGTTGAATGCTTTTTTACATCATTATATCACCTTTTGCCTGGGCATACTTTTAAAGACCAACCAAAGCCGCGATCGAGACTGGTATCAAAAAATATCAAAATCTGCGTAGCTTGAGAGGAGCTAAGTCTAAAATGTTAAATTCATTCCAAGTCTTATTTGATTCAGCTCCTTTTATTCCTCATGGTCATTGCTACCTCTGGAATCCAGGGTTGGTCTGGCTGCATGTTGCCTCAGATGCTCTGATAGCCCTGGCTTACTATTCCATTCCGATTCAGCTTTTAGTGCTCGTTCGTAAACGGCAAGATCTGACTTTTGACTGGATACTCTTGCTGTTTGGCGCATTTATTGTGGCTTGTGGAACGACGCATGTGATGGAGATTTGGACACTCTGGACACCCACCTATTGGCTGTCTGGATTGATCAAATTGGCAACGGCTGCCATCTCACTCTATACGGCTGGAGTGCTGATGTTGCTAGTTCCTAAACTGCTGGCATTACCCAGTCCGGCTCAGTTGGCGGCGGCAAACCAAGCCTTGCAGCAGCAAATTTTGGAGCGTCAGCAGGTACAGCAGATCTTGCAAGAAAGCGAAGAGCGGTTCCGCAGCGCGTTCGACTTTGCGGCGATCGGCAAAGCGCTCGTTTCGCTAGAAGGTCGCTGGATTCAAGTCAACCGTGCCTTATGCGAGCTTTTTGGGTATTCCGAGCCAGAACTCTTAGAGACAGATGTTTATGCGCTGACCCATCCTGACGATTCGGCAATCGGCTTGGATGCTGTCCGGCAACTGCTAGAGGGCAAGCATCGATCGCTCCAGTTTCAGAAGCGCTATTTTCACAAGCAGGGGCATGTGATTTGGGTTCAGTTGAGTACCTCAGTAGTTCGTGATACCAGTGGTCAACCGTTGTACTTCATCAGTCAGCTCCAGGATGTCACCGCCCGCACTCATGCTGAAAAAGCGCTAGAGCTGCAAGGCTTAATTACCAAAAATATAGCAGAAGGGATCGGACTGATCAGAGCCGCCGATGGCATTTTTGTCTATGCCAATCCTAAATTTGAGCAGATGTTTGGCTACGAAGCCGGAGAGATGATCGGTAAATATGTGTCGATCGTCAACTACGAAGACCAGCCTGGTAACGCCGAAAAGCGGGCACAGGAAATCCGGCAGGCGCTTGCCGAACAGGGCGAAAACGCCTACGAAGTCCAGAATGCTAAAAAAGATGGCACTCCCTTCTGGTGCAGGGCGCATACCTCCACCTTTGAACATCCAGAACATGGCTGGGTGCATGTTGCAGTCCACGAAGACATTACGGAACGTAAGCAGGCTGAGCAAGCGCAGCGTGAGAGCGATCGCCGCTTCCAGGCAATCTTTGATCAAACGTTCCAGTTCGTTGGACTGCTGAAGCCGGATGGGACTTTGCTAGAGGCAAACCAGACGATTCTCAATTTCGGTGGGGTTGAGTTTGCCGATATTGTCAACCGTCCGTTTTGGGAAGCGCACTGGTGGACGATTTCAGCCGCGACTCAAGCTCATCTTCAGGAAGCGATCGCCCAAGCGGCAACGGGTGAGTTTGTGCGCTACGAAGTCGAGGTGCTGGGCGCGGGTGAAACCGTCGCGACGATCGACTTTTCGCTGAAGCCGCTGAGGGATGAAACTGGAGCGGTGAGTCTGCTGCTCTCGGAAGGACGGGATATTAGCGATCGCCAGCGAATCGAGCAAATTGAAGCCTCACTTGCCGCTAAAGAGGTGCTGCTGCAAGAAGTCCATCATCGAGTCAAAAATAATTTGCAGATCATTTCTAGCCTGCTGAGCATTCAGTCTAAACAGATTCAAGACCCAGTGACTTTAGGAGTATTCAAAGAGAGCCAAAACCGAGTCAGGTCGATGGCATTGGTTCACGAAAAGCTCTATCAATCTGATGACTTAGCCAGGGTGGACTTTGCGGATTACATCCAGAGCTTAAGCGCTACGCTCTTTCGCTCCTATGATTTTAAAGCAAAGACGATCGCCCTAAAGCTAGAAGTCAGTCCTGTGTTTCTGAATATAGATACTGCCATTCCCTGCGGACTAATTCTGAATGAGTTGCTCAGCAATTCCTTAAAGCACGGTTTTCCAAACGATACTCCGGGCGAAGTCCTGATTCAGCTCGATGCGAATGCTGATCAGAGTTTCAGCCTGACCGTACAGGACAATGGGGTCGGCTTCCCCCAAACAGTGAATTTCAAAACAAGTAAGTCGATCGGGTTGCAGTTGATTTCCGGCTTAACAAAACAACTGCACGGCACGATCGAAATGAGCAGCGATCGGGGAACACTGTGCAAAATCACCTTTAACGAAGTTAAACCTCTACTCAGGAAGTAAAACCTAAAAGGATGTTTGAAAAGTATCAGGCGTTCTGCATTCGCCCCCCAACCCCCCAATTCTGGGGGACTTTCGACCCGGCTTTTGCTCGAAGTCCCCCAGAATTGGGGGATTTAGGGGGCGGATCGGGTAGCAACTATCACTTTTCA
>JBBSFA010000380.1:0-4410 GCA_038239185.1 Elainellales cyanobacterium
CCTCAAACCACGCTGGTTGTCCGCGATACGACGATTCGATCGCTTGCTCCCACTTATTTGCCGCCTGTCTTGGGCTGGGGAATTCCGATCGTTTGCTTGGTGCTGTATGCCTTGGGCACTTGGTACAATCGGCAGCGGCGGATGCAGTTGGGTTTACCCGTGCAACATGCCACCCAAACGGTGCTGCAACTTGTCGCGGCTGCCGCTGTTGCCTTGATTATTATTTTCCTCTTTCAGTCTTATCACGGCGTTCCTCAAGCGGTAATGATTGCGCTGGGATTGGTGATCGTCTTCTGGCTGATTCTGAGAAAAACTGCGTTTGGTCGCCATCTCTATGCGGTCGGCGGCAATGCGGAAGCCGCAAGGCGGGCGGGCATCAACGTTGTTCGTATGAAGCTGACCGTGTTTGTGCTGGCTTCAACGCTGGCTGCTTTTGCTGGAATTATGATGACTTCCCGCAGCACAGCAGTGGCAACGCAAATTAGCTCTACGCTGCTGTTGAATGCGATCGCGGCGGCTGTGATTGGCGGAGTTAGCTTATTTGGCGGACGGGGTTCAGTCTGGGCAGTTGTCTTGGGCGCTTTGGTGATCGGCAGCTTAGACAACGGCTTGGATCTACTGAATCAGGAGCAGGGCGTGAAAAACATTGTGCAAGGGATCGTACTGGTGCTAGCCGTCACGGCTGATGCAGTTGTCCGTCGTGCTGGATTTGCGAAAGGAAAGTAAGTTAAAGTAGGTCAACGTAAAAACCTACCGATATCAGATTCCGGGGTTCTTCAAGAACCCTGGAATCTAAGGGATGAACTGCAAATGGGAAGGCTGAAGAAATATCGCCAGAGCTTCATGATTTGGGTTTCGGTTTTGGTTGGGCTAACAATTACTTTAAGTCTGCCAATGCTATCTGTTCAGTCAGCCGAATCTTATCTTTCTAAATCTTACCGCAGTTCAACTCAGCCTTTCGATCGCTCTTTAGCTGCTCAATCTACTAGTGCTCAATCTACTAGTGCTGAATCTCTGTTGCAACAGGGTATTGACCTCTACAAAGCAGAACGGTTTTTAGAAGCAGCGACCATCTGGCAGCAAGCCCTGACAACTTTTGCCGAAGCTGATCGCCTCAACCGATCGATGGTCTGGAGTCATCTTTCTTTGGCGTATCAACAGCTAGGACGCTGGCAGGAAGCAGAAGCAGCGATCGCCACTAGTCTTAACTTACTTCAGGCGGAACTTGTTCATTCCCAACCTTACGCTGCAATCCTGGCAAAAGCGCTGAATACCCAAGGTCGATTGCAATGGTTTAGGGGACAAATAGAAGCTGCGCTGGAAAGCTGGAAAAGCGCAACGGTCAGCTACACCGAAGCCGCAGACCCAACCGGGGTGATGATTAGCTCAATCAATCAGGCAACTGCGCTTCAGGCGCTAGGATTTACGGTTCAGGCAGAAGCCGAATTGCAAACGGTTGCCCAACTGATTCAGCAACAGCCTGACCCTGACCTGAAAGCGATCGGCTGGCGAAACCTGGGAAATGCCTTGAGAAAAGTTGGAAAGCTCAAAGAATCGTTGAAGGCACTGCAAGCCAGCCTCCAAGTTATTCAAGAAACTGGCGGATCAACCGCCGGACTCGTTTCAACCCAATTAGATCTGGGCAACACGGAACGCGCCTTAGCGGACAGAGCGATCGCGATCGGTTCCACTGATCAAGCAAAGCAACACTATCAGGCGGCGCTAACTTTTTATCAGCAAGCCTATCAGCAAGCTGCTGCTGCTCCGTCTCCCCTACTCAAACTTCAGGCACAGCTCAATCAATTCAGTACCTTAGTAGCCACTGAACCAGACTCAGCCACAGCTTTAGCTTCTACGCTTCAGCCACAGTTTGCTACTTTACCCTTAAGCCGCAGCGCCGTTTATGCTCAGCTCAACTTTGTCAAAAGCCTGACGAAGCTAGAGAACCTGACACAGACCGAAATCAATCCAACCTCAACCTATGTCAAATCGACCTATGTTAAATCGGCGGCTCAGCTTCTGGCAAACACGATTCAACAGGCTCAGCAGCTAGGGGATGCGATCGCAGAATCTTACGGACTAGGACAGCTTGGCGAACTGTACGAGCAAACCGGACAGTGGCAAGCGGCGCAAAATCTCACTGAGAAAGCCTTCTTGAAAGCAGAACAGGCACAAGCCCCCGATGTCCGCTATCGCTGGGAGTGGCAGCTAGGGCGACTTTTGGAAAAACAGGCGGACCCAAAAGGGGCGATCGCAGCTTATACTTCAGCCGTCGAAACCCTGAAGTCCCTCCGCACGAACCTGCTGTTGAGCAGTGCCGATATCCAATTTTCCTTTCGCGATGATGTGGAACCGATTTATCGCGGACTGGTGAAGCTGCTATTGAGTTCGGAAGGGACTCCGCCTAGCCAGGACAAGCTCAAACAAGCCATTCTCCAAATTGATGCGCTACAGCTCACGGAGCTAGAAAACTTTTTGGGCTGCAATCTCGCTCAGACGGTGCAGCTCAACCAGGCTGAAGTTGACCCTAAAGCAGCCAAAATTTACCCGATGATTCTGGAAGATCGGCTGGCGGTTGTCTTGGAACTGCCGGGTCAGAAGCCTTTGGCATATGCTGAGGTAATGCAGCCTCGTCAGGCGATCGAAGCAACTCTACAGCAGCTCCGACAAGATTTGCGCGAACCCGATCGCACGCCAGAAGCTTTAGATGGACTGCAAGAAGTTAATCGCTGGCTGATTGAGCCGTTCCAATCGGTACTAAGCCAGGAGCCGCAAATAGAATCACTGATCTTTGTGCTGGATGGTGAGCTGCGAAATATTCCGATGGCGGCGCTTTATGATGGCAACCAGTATTTAATTCATCACTATGCGATCGCTCTCGCCCCGAAGCTGGAGCTGTTTCAACCGAGTCGGCGATCGCGAAACCTCAACGTCTTTTTGGGCGGAATCGGTGAACCTCAAACGGTGAACAATGAGACGTTTCCCAAGATCGAAAACTTAAGCTCAGAATTAGAGGAAATTAGAAAGCTGGTTCAAGCCAGACCGCCGCTGCTCAATGCCGAATTCACGGAAACCAATCTAGAAAAGTCGCTCCAAACCGCCCAGTTCTCGGCGATTCACCTAAAAACTCACGGCGTTTTTAGCTCTGATCCTGAAGAAACTTTTATTGTGGCGTATCGAGAATTGATCACAGGCAAAGATTTGGGTCGGTTGATTCAAACCGGGCGAATTGGGGAGGCTAGCCCGGTGGAGTTGCTGGTGCTGAGTGCCTGCTCAACGGCTCAGGGAGACAACCGCGCGGTTTTAGGTTTGGCGGGAACGGCGGTGCAGGCGGGGGCGCGGAGCGTGGTGTCCACGCTATGGGAAGCTCAGGATTTTCCTAACACTCAGATGATGATCCAGTTTTATCAGGAGTTGCTTAACCCAGACCTGACAAAAGCACAAGCCTTGCGTAGAGCGCAGTTGCATCTTTTGGATCAAGGCTATCAAACGCCCCACATTTGGGCAACGTATGTTTTGGTAGGAAATTGGCTTTAGCCGAAACAGGGAAAAGCTTAAGGGGAAAGGGTGGCGATCGCAAGCCCATAAGCTCACAGCGAAGTTATGAAAGGCTAGGCTGCCGGAGAACGAGACTTCCGCCGCGCCGATCTCCGAGGGGAATCTTTCAAGGGACGGGATCTCTCCGGCGCAGACTTCAGTGAGGCAGACATTCGAGGGGGAAGCTTACCGAAGAGAAGGCAGGCTAGGATATGAATTAAAGTTCCGCACGTAAGCTGTTGAGCCACCTATGCAGACGATTACCGATATTGGCACACTGATTGTTAGATCTCCTGAGACGCTTGGAGGTCGTCCACGGCTTGCTGGAACTAGGGTATCAGTGCAGCGAGTTGCAGCTTGGTACAAGCTAGGGCTAAACGCGGAAGACATTGTTGAGCGCATGGGCAATCTGACATTGGCACAAGTGTATGCAGCGTTGACCTATTACCACGCCAATCGAGCAGAGATTGAATCCTACCTGGCTACTGAGAAGGCAGATTACGAGCGACTTGCAACAGAAGTGGAACCGCCTGCATGAGTCTAATCCGGTTATTTATTGACGAAGATTCGATGGATCATCGAGTCGTTAATGCCTTGAGGTCGCGGGGAGTAGACGTGACAACGGTGAGAGAAGCCCGCACGACTGGCTTTAGCGATGCAAATCAGTTAGAAAGGATCTCTCTGGCGTAGACTTCAGCGAGGCAGATATTCGAGGGACAAACTTCACTAATGCAGACTAAAATCCAGATAGCGCGCGATCGCCAGGAGTCAAACCGATGGTAAACCCACTGCCTCTGATTGCCACTATTCCCACAGAAACCTGGGTCAAAGCCGACTGGGAAGATTTTCTCACCTTTGCCGATGACCCAACGC
>JBBSFA010000381.1:0-4404 GCA_038239185.1 Elainellales cyanobacterium
GACGCAGATGTCGATTTTCTCAACCAAAACTTCAGCGATTTGCTGGTCAAAGGGCAGATTAGCCAAAGCCGGGCACTCCCGCAAGAAGCGACTGACGATACTGCCGAGCTTTGCCGCTTGATCTTTCACTTCAACCAACGCGATTTGGGTCGGCTGTATCAAATGATTCGCGTCATCAATCAGATGGGGATTGATGCACCCGAAGCGACTCATCCTGAGCAAAAATAAGAGCGAGCCGATCACTTTTTTCCCATGTCTATTATTACTGTCGAAAACCTGAGCAAGGTCTATCCGGTTGCGGTCAAAGAGCCGGGGCTGAAAGGTACACTAGCGCACTTTTTTAAGCGGACTTATCGATCGATCGCGGCGGTCAAATCGGTGTCATTTCAGATCGAACCGGGCGAAATCGTCGGCTTTTTAGGGGCAAACGGAGCCGGAAAAACCACCACGCTGAAGATGTTGACGGGGCTGATTCATCCCTCTGGCGGCAGCCTTTCCGTGGCGGGACATACGCCGTTTAAGCGAAATCAAGCTTTTCTGCAACAGATCACCCTGATCATGGGGCAAAAGCAGCAGCTCATCTGGGATTTGCCCGCATTGGACTCGCTGCGGATTAATGCAGCAGTGTATGGCATTAGCGATCGCGATTTCCGCGATCGGGTAGGCGAACTGAGTGATATGCTCTCGCTAAAGGACAAACTGTCTCAGCCTGTGCGGAAACTGTCGCTAGGCGAACGGATGAAAGCCGAGCTGCTAGCGGCTTTGATTCATCGCCCCACGGTGCTGTTTCTTGACGAGCCGACTTTAGGCTTAGATGTTAACGCTCAAGTCAACGTTCGCGAGTTTTTGCGGGAATATAACCAGCGCTATCAAGCGACGGTGCTGCTGACGAGCCATTATATGGCAGACATTACTGCGCTCTGTCGGCGGGTTTTAGTCATCCAGGCGGGACAGTTGATCTACGACGGTAGTCTAGACGGACTGCTAGAACGGTTTGCCCCAGCGCGCGAAATTATTGTGGAGCTAGCCCAAGCCCGATCGATCGCAGAACTTGAGATCTACGGCGATTTGGGGGTGATCAAAATAGAAACAGCCAATGGAGATGTAGCTGATCAAAATACAGAAAGCCGATTGGTTCGCTTTATTGTTCCTCAAGAAAAGCTGACTCAGACGCTCTCTCGTATTCTTGCCAATCTCGAAGTAATTGATCTGAAAGTGACTGAACCGCCGATCGAAGAGGTGATCGGCAAAGTCTTCCGCACTGAAAATCAAGTTTTTTGAGCTTTACTCTTTCTTTCAGCACTGGCACTTTACTCTTATGCGTCGCTTTCTCCGCATCGCCAAAACTCTACTCGTGGTCAACTACGCCTACATGTTGGAATACCGAGCAGAGTTATTCTTTTGGGTTTTGTCGGGCAGTTTGCCGATTATCCTAATGGGAGCTTGGGTACAAGCTTCGCAGCACGGGCAGTTTGGGCTATCGCCGATCGATTTCATTCGGTACTTTATTGCAGTCTTTTTTGTGCGGCAGTTCAGTATCGTTTGGGTGATTTGGGAGTTTGAGCGAGAGATTGTTGAGGGCAGATTATCCTTTCGGCTGTTGCAACCGCTTGATCCAGGCTGGCATCATTTTGCGTCTCACGTTGCCGAGCGGTTTGCCCGATTGCCCTTTGCACTGTTTTTGCTGGTTCTCTTCTTTGCGCTGTATCCGCAGGCGATTTGGCTGCCCAGTTTATCCAATCTATTGCTGTCTGGGCTGGCTTTGATGCTGGCGTTTGTGCTGCGATTCGTGTCGCAATACGCCTTTGCAATGGCAGCATTTTGGATCGAACGTGCCAACTCGATCGAATCCTGCTGGTTTTTGTTCTATCTCTTTCTGTCAGGGCTAATCGCCCCGCTGGAAGTTTTTCCGCCGCTCGTCCGCCAAGTCGCTCTCTGGACACCGTTCCCCTATCTGATTAACTTTCCAGCCAGCATTTTAGTGGGGCTGCCTATGAACATCGGTCAAGGCTTTTTGGCAATGCTCGGCTGGATTGCCGCGTTTTGGCTGTTGAATCGCTGGCTATGGCATAGAGGGCTGAAACAGTATTCAGGCATGGGAGCTTAATCTCAACTGGTGTCTTCCGATACAAATCATTTGCTTATTTGTAAACTTCCTGTTACATTTCTTAAAGAAGCGTAATTAAGTGGTTCATTCCTGTCGTGAGCCGTACGGTCATAGATTGGCGATCGCCCCCAATCAATCTGCAAGTGGATTTCTTGTAATTTACTCTCGGAGACATTGCATATGCCTTTTACCATTGAGACTGCACAGTCAATTTTTCCGGGTACTCAGCCTGCGGATGTCGTTCCCAAAACGATCGAATCGTTCAACCAGCTCAGCGCTGAAGATCAGCTAGCTTTAATCTGGTTTGCCTACACGGAAATGGGCAAAACTATCACCGTTGCGGCTCCGGGAGCTGCCAGCATGATCATCGCTCAGGGCATTCTGGAGCAAATTAAGCAGATGCCTTTTGCGGCTCAAACACAGGTGATGTGCGATTTGGCAAACCGCGCCGATACTCCCATTTGCCGCTCCTACGCTTCTTTCAGCATGAATCTGAAGCTGGGCTTCTGGAATCAATTGGGCGAATGGATGGAGCAAGGGGCAGTCGCACCCATTCCAGCAGGCTACAAGCTTTCTGCACAGGCGAACTCGGTGCTGGTGGCGATTCAGAATGCAGATTCGGGTCAGCAAATTACGATTTTGCGGAACATGGTGCTGAATATGGGATTTGATCCCAATGCGCCAGGCAGCTACAAAAAAGTTGAAACCCCCGTCGCAGTCCCCACTGAGCTTTCAGCGCGTACCAAAGTCGCGATCGAGGGAGTCACCAACGCTACGGTGCTCAGCTACATTGATAACATGAATGCGAACGACTTCGAGGGCGCTATCAATCTCTTTGACCCGAATGGAGCGCTGCAACCGCCGTTCCAAAAACCGATCGTGGGTCGGGATGCAATCCTGGCTTATATGCGGGAAGAGTGCCAAGGGCTGAAGATGATGCCGGAGCGCGGAGCCGTTGAATCTGGAGAAGAAGGCTTTACGCCGATCAAAGTCACGGGCAAAGTGCAAACACCCTGGTTTGGTGCCAGCGTTGGCATGAACATTGCATGGCGGTTCTTACTTGATCCCCAAGGCAAGATCTTCTTTGTGGCAGTTGATCTCCTGGCATCGCCAAAAGAGCTGCTTAATCTAGTGCGCCGCTAGATTGCGATCGGGCTGAAATGCCTCACAGGGCTGGAGTTCTACGCCTGAATAATCAGGTATAGAAAACCAGTCCTGGTTTCGATGATGACGATAACCATTCGGGATAAATTTCAAAACACCTTCCTAGAGAGGGTTAAAGGACAGTCGCAATCTCAGCACTATAGAAGGTGTAGATTGGCGAAGATTGCCGGATTATGTGCGGAGCCGCTTAAACGACTATGACTGACCTTTTCCAAACAATGAATGGACATGAGCTTATTCCTCAACAAAAACAGGCGCTCTCTTCACCCAAACAAGTATCTTCAAAGCTTTCCCAATTCACTCTCTTTAACAACGAATCGATCGCAGGCGCTTTAATTGCACTGACGATCGCGACGTTATGGTTTAGCAGTTTAGGCATTCTGCTTTATGTCGATCTGGCTCAACTCTCAGCAGTTTGGGTGATATTGGCGATCGCAGGGCGAACCTTTCTGCAAACAGGACTATTCATTATTGCCCACGATGCGATGCATGGAATCATCTTTCCCCAGAATCAGCGCATTAATCATGCGATCGGAGCGGTAGCGATCAACATTTATGCTTTTCTGCCCTACAAGACTTGTTTTACAAGACATTGGCAGCATCATCACAATCCGGGGCAAGCTGGAGATCCGGATTTTCATGACGGCATCCATAAAAATGCTTTTTCCTGGTACATCAAGTTCATGAGCGTATATCTGGATAGAAAACAGAAAATCGTCCTTTTTATATTGATGAGTGCTGTATTTTATACTCTTATATATGCATTTCATATTTCTGTTGTCAACCTGATTTTTTTTTGGTTGCTGCCAATTCTCTTAAGCTCTGTGCAGCTATTCTTCTTTGGGACTTATTTGCCGCATCGCGAACATCCAGCCAGATACAGCAATCCACATAATGCCGTTAGCAGCAATTACCCGATCGCGCTATCTTTCCTCACCTGCTACCATTTTGGCTATCACCAAGAGCATCATGAATTCCCATTTTTGCCTTGGTATAAGCTGCCATCTGCTCGATTTAAAACCTAACTGTGGTTTAATTCCATGAGCGAAAGCTTTTCGCCTGAGTAAAGCCATCTCTCGAAGTTTGCCTTGCAGCGCTCCCATTCTTTATCGGTCATCGCGAACCAATCCGTA
>JBBSFA010000382.1:0-4402 GCA_038239185.1 Elainellales cyanobacterium
GAGGATAGCGTCATTCTCAACAAACTCGGCAATTGTATGCAGCCCAATCACATGACCAATTCGGTTGATGCACTCCACCATTGCGCTATCAATGGAATCATTGACAATATTTTTGATAAAATATCCGTCAATTTTTAGATAATCGATCGGTAAACTTTTGAGATATGCAAACGAACTCATACCGCTGCCAAAGTCATCCAGCGCAAAGTAACACCCCATCTGCTTGAGTTCGCCAATCAACTGCACGGCTCTAGCAAGATTGGCGATCGCCGCTGTTTCAGTAATTTCAAAACAAATCACCTGAGGCGGCACGGCGTAGCGATCAAACTGTTCGCGCAAAAATTCCAGGAAGCGATCGTCGCTGAGGCTAGCTCCTGACAGGTTAATAGTATAGAGAATATCTTGCGGAGACTGCGGATCGGGATACAAAAAGGCATAGTTGGCAAAAAAGCGGTTGATCACCCAGCGATCGATTGCGGGCATCAAGCCATAGCGCTCAGCAGCCGGGATAAATGCCATTGGCGGCACAATTTCCCCGGTTTCTGACACCAGCCGCACCAGCAGCTCATGATGATGGATTTTGCCATCAGAAGTTTTGCCTTCGCAGGTTTTGCCGATCGGCACAATTATTTGTTGATAGAGAAGAAATCGATTTTCTTGCAGCGCGTTCGAGAGCCGCGCCACCCACTGCCGTTCACTGCGCTGGCGCAATAGTTCGCGATCGTCGGCTTGATAGACATGAATTCGATTCCGTCCTTGATCTTTGGCAGCGTAGCAAGCTGCATCAGCCGCGCTCAAGACTAAGTTGAAGTCGCCGCTGTCTAGATTGATCGCAACCAAGCCAATACTGACCCCGACGGTAAAGGTATTGTTCTGCCAAGCAAACCGGAAGCTTTGAACCGCTTTCAAGATGCCGTCGGCAATGCGGCAGGCAGAATCCAGGCTGCACTGGTGCAGCAAAATGCCAAACTCGTCACCGCCCAGCCGCGCTAAGGTATCTGCGGCTCGTACCCGTTGATGCAGCAAGGCAGCGAGCTGGCGCAGCAGTTCATCGCCCGCAATATGTCCACAGGTATCGTTGACTACTTTGAACTGATCGAGATCCAGGTAGCAAAGCACATGCTGGTGATCCTGTTCGCGAACGCTGGTGATTGCCTCGGCGAGCTGCTGTTCAAATTCATGTCGGTTTAACAAGCCAGTCAATGAATCATGGCTTGCTTGCCAGGACAGCTTCCGAGCGAGGTAGTGATGTTGCGTCACATCGCGAAAGACAATCACGGTTCCAATCATCTGGTTGTTGCGATCGCGGATGGGAGCGGCTGAGTTATCGATCGTATATTCAGTTTGATCGCGTGCAACCAGCAAGGTCGGGTGGGTCAGTCCCACAACTTTGCCGGAACTGCGGACTTTTTCCACCAAATTTTCAGCCACTTCGCGGGTGACTTCATTGAGTGTATGAAAAACTTCAGCTAGCGGTTTGCCGCTGGCTTGATCGGCTCTCCATCCGGTAATTTGAGCGGCGATCGGATTGATATATTGAATCTGTCCAGCCGCATCGGTGGTAATCACGGCATCGCCGATCGACTGCAAAACATTTTGCGCTAATTCCTTCTCTTGAAATAGAGCCTGTTCAATCCCTTTGCGCTCCGTAATGTCTTGCCAAGAGCCAATAATTTCGATCGCGTTCCCTCTGGCATCACGGATCAGACGGCACTGATCTTGAATCCAGCGATAAGCCCCGCTGCGGTGTAAAAACCGATACTCTAAGACACAGTGCTCTTGAGTCGAAAGCTGTTTTAGCCCCGCTAAAGCGCCGGGTAAATCCTCTGGATGAACACCTCTTTGCCAGAGTCCGGTGTCTTCTAGAAATTCTTGTGGCTCATATCCAAGCTGGTCAATACTCTCGCTAATATAGGTAATCCCAAAATCTGCGTCGGGTTTACTGCTGTAAATGACGACCGGACTAGAGGCGAGCAGGCGTTGCAACTGCCGCCTAGTTTCTAGCAGGACTTGCTCTGCACGTTGTCGCTTGCTCAACTGTTGCCGCAGATCGGCGTTTGCCCTGAGCAACTCCATGATCCCGTTTGTCGCCGATCCTTCTGCTTGATGTGCAAACATGTATAATTCAGGACTATAGTATCCGTGATTTCCCGTAGTTTTTAAAGTTAATCTGCCTGAACCCTCACAGCCACGTTGGGATCACCGCGCTTATCTAACCCTAGCTTAAACTTGGGTCATAAAAGCTAGATGGGGGACAGCTCAACTCCAAGGAGCCGAATCAACGTTGTGCTGCAAAAGATGCTGCCAAGCACAAATTTCGGTCGAAACGCTCTAGAAGCGAAGCTTAGCTAAATTGGCGCAGGAGTCCTGTGCTGATTTTCGCTACGGTTGCTGATGAGAGAGCAAACTTTAAAGGGGGGCTATCGTGTCTACTTCTCCCCATCGCTTATACCTGAATCAATTTCATTCGCTAACCGTAACTCATTTTGTAACTGTATGATACTGGAAATTTCGCGAAAATTGTGTTTACTTTTAATAGATCTGCCTTAAGCAAAAGTAGTAATTGAGCGGGATTTAGCGATCGCTGAGTTCCGCTCAGATCCTAACTTGCGATCCAAATTGATATCATCTAGGTTGATATCAATGTTCCGAAACCGCTCAAAGCTCGCTTGGTATCCCACTAGAAGCCAGAGTCGAATAATTTTTAGAAATCGAAAAATCCAACGGCATTTCCAGCGGCCAGGGTTTGCCTTTGTAAAACAAAAGCTGATGCACTTGCAGCGTGCCGTATCTAAAAGCTGACTCGAACGATTGCAGATATAAGTCCCACATGCGAAGGAAGCGATCGCTGTAGAGCGGCGAAAGCGCTCTGATTTTGTCTTTGTTCGGTGTAAAGTTTTCATCCCACCGCTTCAGGGTTTCAGCGTAGTGCGGCTTCAGATTCTCGCAGTGAGCAACGCTGAGTCTAACTGCCAGCATGGCTTCAGCCAATTCGTGGAGCTGGGGAATGTATCCGCCTGGGAAAATATACTTATCGACCCAAGCCCCGTTGCGTTCCGAACTTAGAGTAACGATCGTATGCAGCAGCCCAATTCCATTGGGTTTTAGCAATGCTGCGGCTTGTTGCATAAAGGTCAAGAAATTGCCTTTACCGACATGTTCAAACATGCCAATGCTGACAAACTTGTCGTACTGTCCCTGAATTTCTCGGTAGTCGGCAAGTTTGATTTGGATGCGATCGCCTAGCCCTTTCTGGTCAATTCGCGCTTGAGCCAGCTTCGTCTGCTCCGTGCTGAGAGTGATGCCTGTGCCAGTGATGCCATAGTGTTCTGCGGCATAGATCAGCATCCCGCCCCAGCCGCAGCCAATGTCAATCAGAGACTCATCCGGTTTCAAGGCAAGCTTGCGACAGATTAACTCGTACTTTTGAAGCTGCATCTGTTCCAGAGAGTCTGTCTCCTGGATGCGATAGCCGCAGGAGTAGGTCATGGTGCGATCGAGAAAAAGCTGATAAAAATCGTTGCCCAAGTCGTAGTGATACTGGACATTTTTGCGGCTATTTTGGATCAAAGTCGGCACGGTTTTCAAACGCTGCACCAAGACGGTAAGCAGGAGTTGCGGCGTGATCTTTTCTCTCGCTTTTGTATATATCCCATTCGTATAAAAAAGTCCGATTAGCTCCACTAAATTATTGTTTGCTTCATCCCACCAGCCATCCATGTAGGCTTCGCAAAATCCGAGTGCTCCAAAGGTGAGGATGCGATCGTATGTCTGGGGATTACGGATGATTAACCGTAGCTGCGGCGAAGAGTTAACGTTGCCAAAGTTGAATTCCTTGCCGTCTGGATTGATCACAGTTAGATATCCAACCTGAAGCAGCCCAAATAGCTGATAAAGGTAACGTTCGCCGCTCGGTAGCGCGTTGAGGCTAAGTGAGTTATCCATAGGATTAAAAGAATGGGCAAGGAACAAGTGGTTTTAGAGCTTCATCGCATTATACCGAAGCGATCGTGTCATAATGAGGGTCGATCGGTTTCAACGGGGATCAGCCGTTGAAAGTAATGGGGAAAGTCCGGCGTAAATCCGGCGCTGTCCCGCAACTGTGTTGAGGCGTAAACCTCTGAGTCAGAATGCCCGCCGATTAATTCCCAGATTGGGCTGTCTATTGGACTCTCCAATCACACAAAGTTCTGCGAGGTACAGACTGTGGCTGAAGTTAATATTGTGTCTGAAATTAATTTTGCTGGCTTTCCCCCTGAACATCGGCTAGTGGTTTGCACTACTTGCGCCAAATCTTTACAGGGCAAAGATGCTGCCGAGAGCGGTGGGCAGCGTTTGTTGGAGCGGTTGAACCAATACCAAGATTGGCAGCTCCGCGATCGCTTTCAGATCCAGCCTGCCA
>JBBSFA010000383.1:0-4388 GCA_038239185.1 Elainellales cyanobacterium
CGATGCTAGGATCATGATGCGCGATCTCAACTTGCTTGACTGAATCAGCAATCAATACCGAACCAATCAGATACTCGTCCTGATGTTGGTGGTGTTCAAAGCGGAGCGGTTCAGAGAGGGCGCAATCAATTTTAAGGATTGTTTCGTTGTTGTTAACAATCCGTCGATCGAGCCGCTCATGCAGTCCAGCATCGGCAGCCTCTACGTCGCTTTGATCGATCATCTGTAAGAACAAGCGTCTGGCATCTATGTTAGAAATCACCCCGTGCTTTGCTCGATACTCTGTGCCGTTGGCAATCCGGACTCCAACCGCGCGACCATCGTCTACCAAGACCTTTTCAACGCTCTGATCGGTCAAGACCTTGCCGCCCAAGGATTGCACCAGCTTAAGCAGAGCTTGGGTCAGTGCGCCTGTGCCGCCGCGAGGTCTTGCCATGCCGGGGCTGTGACGCATCGCCATCATGATTGCGCCGATCGACAGGTTTTTCTGACTCGGTGGCGCTCCTAACTCTGAGGCAAGTCTGGCTAGAGGGGCTTTGAGAAACTCTGAGTCAAACTGCTCATTCAGCATGTCTTCAGCACTGCTGAGCAATGTCCGAATCAGATCCAGCGTTTTATTGGATAAGCCAATGACCGAAAACAGATCTTTTATCTTGTCGATATCATAGTTTCCAAGAATATCAATCACTGATTTGGGCGGGGCATTAAAAACTGGGATGATTCCCCGCAATAGGCGCTGCCAGTAATCCACGAATTCTGCGTACTTCTGAGCATCGCGGGGACTATAGCGCGCGATCTCAGCGCAGGTTTTTTCAACTGATTTGTGCGCCAAGAAGTATTTTCCATCTGGATTTGGACAGAATACAACTGGATCACAGGGAAGATATTCTAACCCGTATTTTGTTAGCTCTAATTCTTCCACCACGGGACCCAGATGAATAAACTCATGGTCGATCGCGCAAAGGTTGAACTGGAAGCCCGGAGCCTCCGTTGGCATAATCTCTTCGGTCGTGGCACCCCCGCCTGGAATAGACCGTTTTTCTAGCAGAAGCACACTATAGCCAGCTTTGAGCAGATAGGCAGCACAAACTAAGCCGTTGTGCCCTGCTCCAATTATCACGACATCATACGATTGCATTGGCTCAGCCCCAAAGTCTTAAAAGTAGAGATGGTCTTAAAAGTAGAGATGGTCTTAAAAGTAGAGATGTCATCAACTTAAAGAATTACTCTTGGCTCAACCTCTCTCCAAAGCAGGGGATTCGAGAGGCTGAGGATATTGTGTTTTAGAAAGGGTCATGCTACTGTTTGAAACAAATCTACTGTATTCCGATCGAATTTAAGTAGTTTATTATTCTTAGGCTCAGTTTTTAGGCTCAGTGATTGTCTGAAAACCCCAACTCTAGTGAGTTTTGAGTAGGCGAATGAGCGGGGCAGCAAGCCCCTGAATCAGTTGCAAATTTCAACCTGGAGACATGAGCGCGATTGCTCAAGAGCTGGCCACAGGATTTCTGAAAGAAGATGCACTGTGCGATCGCGATCGGTGCTTGCCTGTGGAAGAGGTGAAGAAATTCTCGCAGAGCGGAATGTGGGGCATCATTGTCCCCAAAGAGTACGGCGGCGCAGGAGTCTCGAATGCGACATTGGCAGAAGTGATTAAAATCATTGCCGAAGCGGATTCTAGCCTGGGTCAAATCCCCCAGAATCACCTTTATACGGTGGAAGCAATTCGGCTGGATGGCACAGAAGACCAGAAGCGCTTTTTCTTTGATCTGGTGCTGCAAGGCAAACGCTTTGGCAACGCCTTTTCGGAAATTGGGACTAAATCAGGTCACCGATGTCCAAACCAAGCTAACGCGATCGGGCGATGGCTATGTGCTGAACGGACGCAAATACTATTCTGCTGGGGCGCTTTTGGCTCACTGGATTCCCACGATCGCCGCAGATGAAGAAGGCAAGACGATCGTGGCGTTTGTCGAACGCGATGCCGACGGGCTGACCCTATTGGACGACTGGACAAGTTTTGGACAGCGAACAACGGCGAGCGGCACGACGATCCTGGAAAACGTGAAAGTCAAACCAGAGCATGTGATCCCTCACTACCGAGCGTTTGAGCGGGCAACCCTGATGGGAGCAGTGGCTCAGATCATTCAGGCAGCCGTGGATGTAGGCATTGCCAAAGCCGCACTGCGGGACACGCTCCACTTTGTGCGAAACTACACGCGCCCCTGGGTAGACAGCAACCAGGAGAAAGGATACGAAGATCCGCTCACGCTCTACAACTTGGGTAATGTGATCATTCAGGTTCACGCTTCAGAAGGACTGCTGCGTCGGGCGGGTGAGTTCATCGATCGCGCCTACGCATCCGGGTTAGAAGAATCTAAAGTTGTCGAATCTTCCATTGCCGTCGCTGAAGCCAAAGCCCTGGCAACCGAAGCCTCGCTGCTTGCCACCAACAAACTGTTTAAACTAGCGGGAACCAAGTCTACGCTGCAAGAATTTAACTACGATCGCCACTGGCGCAATGCCCGCGCCCATACGCTCCACGATCCGGTGCGCTGGAAATATTATGCCGTTGGCAACTACTTCCTCAACGGTGAAAATCCACCGCGCCATCCTTGGCTGTAAGTCCTCAGAGGATATTTGAAAAGTATCAGGCGTTCTGCATTCGCCCCCCAACTCCCCAATTCTGGGGGATTTTCGACCCGGCTTTTGCTCGAAGTCCCCCAGAATTGGGGGATTTAGGGGGCGGTTCGGGTAGCAACTATCACTTTTCAAACACCTTCTCAACCACACATTTTGGGAGGAGTTTATGCGGTAGACAAACAGCTAGAATTCCAGCCCGATGGCACGATTCAGATCGATGAAGAAATCGATCAGCGGCTCAATCATTCGCTGCATGATTTTGCCCAGGCGATCAATCTGCGTCAGCCTGTGGTCAATGGCAGCAGTCGGGTTGCCTTGACGCGCTAGAAAATATCTCCGTGGGGTGAAGCGTTCGCCCCACAAAATTTTGTTTGTTCTACAAGTTGTATTATGATTAAGCCAGTGTTTTCTCTTTCAAATCACTCACAGGTATTAAATGCCAATCGATCGGCTTCTAGCCGACCTGACATAAAACAGCCTCAGTTTGATTCCATTTAGCGATCGATCGCGGCACTCAAAGCCGGACAGGCGGTTGTCGTTGTGGATGACGAAGATCGAGAAAATGAAGGGGATTTGATTTGTGCGGCAATGGTTGACATCAACACAGATCAGCATCAAACTGCATTCACCGTCAGCATTGATGCTGCCGTGCATCTGGGAGTCACGACTGGGATTTCGGCAAGCGATCGATCGCGCACGATTCAAGCGGCGATCGATCCAGCTACGACGGTGAGCGATCTGCGTCGTTCGGGGCATATCTTTCCGCTGCGGGCGCAGGCAGGCGGTGTTTTGAAGCGGGCAGGGCATACAGAAGCGGCGGTTGATTTAGCGCGACTGGCAGGACTGTATCCCGCCGGAGTAATTTGCGAGATTCAAAATCCCAATGGTTCAATGGCGCGATTGCCCGACTTGATTGCCTATGCGCGCACTCACAATCTGCCGATCATCAGCATCGCCGATCTGATTCGCTATCGCTTGCAGTCCGATCGCTTTGTCACCCGCGAAGCGATCGCCCATCTTCCAACTGAGTTTGGCGATTTTAAGATCTACGGCTATCGCAACCGCTTGGACGGTTCAGAGGTAACTGCGATCGTCAAAGGCGATCTGAACCAGTTGGCTCAGCAGCCGACACTGGTGAGAATCCATTCCGAATGTTTTACCGGAGATGCGATCGGCTCGTTACGGTGCGACTGCCGCCAACAGCTCCACACGGCGCTCAAACTAATTGAGGCAGCAGGACAAGGCGTGGTGGTTTACCTGCGGCAGGAAGGCAGAGGCATCGGTCTGGTGAACAAACTGAAAGCCTATGCGTTACAGGATTGTGGCTTGGATACCGTAGATGCGAACGAAAAACTGGGGTTCAAGGCAGATTTGCGAACCTATGGGGTCGGCGCTCAGATTCTCAAAGATTTGGGATTACAGGAGATACGGTTGCTCACCAACAATCCCCGCAAAGTCGTAGGGCTGGAGGGCTGGGGCTTAAACATTTTGGAGCGAGTGCCGCTGTTAGTGCCATCCACCGCTCACAGCGCACGATACTTGAGCACCAAAGCCGAAAAGCTGGGACATTTTTTGCCGCCGCTCGAATTTTGTAGGATGCGTTGGGCGCTAGCCGTAACGCATTAAGCCCTGGGAACGATGCGTTACGCTGCGCTAACGCATCCTTGTATCTTGAGAAATAGGTAACCCGTCGCATCCTCGGTGAACAAACACCGTATTGTAGCAGGGGTGCCGTATGGTGAAGA
>JBBSFA010000384.1:0-4380 GCA_038239185.1 Elainellales cyanobacterium
CTACGGTTGACCCGCCCGCTCGATCGCCTCAGTTGAAGCCTTTAAGGCTAAAGCAAGCTAAAGCACTCAAAGCATTTTTGAACCTGTCAAGAAGATCATGACGCTCTCCAAAGAATCCCCGATGACTCACTCCTCTCCCGGAAGAGCCAGTTCTAAAGTCGCGCTGGCAAATGGAATTTCACGCTTCACCCCGATCGGGAACGACCCACAGCCCATCCGCATTCCAGGAACCGATTGCCTGATTAAGCCCAAAGTCCCACTCACCACGCTGACTTCTTTTAAGGTAGGAGGCCCTGCAGAACTCTACATTGCACCCCGCCGAATTGGAGATTTGCAGGCAGGACTAGAGTGGGCAAGAACGCAAGGGATGCCGATTACACTCTTAGGGGCAGGCAGCAATTTACTGATCAGCGATCGCGGTCTTCCGGGTCTGGTGATCTGCACCCGCTACTTACGACATACCCATTTTGATCAGGCAACCGGACAGATTACGGCGGCGGCTGGAGAACCGATCGCGCGGTTGGCATGGCAAGCGGCAGAGCGGGGCTGGAGCGGCTTAGAGTGGGCAGTTGGGATTCCAGGCACGGTGGGCGGAGCGGTGGTGATGAACGCAGGCGCTCACCAAGCCTGCACGGCGGACATTTTGGTAGAGGCGCATACGCTGATGGGCAATGGTTCAAGCCAAATCTGGCTGCCTCAGCAGCTAGAGTTCAGCTACCGCACTTCTAACCTGCAAGCCAACACTCGCACCTCGGCAGCACAGGCAGTCCGACTGGTAACTCAAGCAATTTTCCAGATGCAGCCAGGTCACGATGCCGACGCGCTGATTGCCACAACGACGACTCACATGAATCAGCGTCACACGACGCAGCCCTATCACCTGCCTAGCTGCGGCAGCGTCTTTCGGAATCCATTGCCTTACACCGCAGGCTGGCTGATTGAGCAATCGGGGCTAAAGGGCTACCAAATTGGCGGTGCTCAAATTGCTCAGCGCCATGCCAATTTCATCCTCAACTGCGGTGGCGCAACTGCCACGGATATTTTTCAGTTGATCGCGCATGTGCAGCAAAAAGTGGAGCAGAGTTGGTCGCTGTGTCTGGAGCCAGAAGTCAAAATGCTGGGCGAATTTCAGCTTGCTTAGGGCTGGCTTTAGTCTTCTAGCTTTAGTCTTCTAGAGGTGGGACGGCGATCGCATCGTTCCTCGGCAGAGTGGGCTAATATTGTTAGGCTAGTTTCAAAGCACAGTATTGTACGCACAGTAGCAGGAAAATTATGTCAAAAGGACAAGGACAAGGCTTTGGATTCGGTCTGGGCAAGATGAAGGAGCTAGGCGAAGCCTTTAAGAAAGCACAGCAGGTGCAGGAAGGTGCGAAAAAGCTGCAAGAAGAGCTTGAAGTGATGGAGATTGAGGGCGAATCAGGTGGCGGTGCGGTGAAGGTGATCCTGAGCGGCAACCAAGAGCCTCTTCGAGTCGAAATTTCGCCAGATGTCTTAAGTGAAGGGGCAGAAGTTCTGTCTGACTTAGTGACAGCCGCCATGAAGGATGCTTATAACAAATCCACTGCCATGATGAGAGGCAAAATGGAGGCGTTGACAGAAGGGCTAAATATCCCCGGACTCTAGATCATTACTGAGAAACCTTGAAGACTGAGAAACCTCGAAGTGCGTTGGGCAATGCCGTAGCGCACTTCTTCTGCTAAATGTATTGGACTTCGATAGGCTTCAGTTGATCGCAAAGCCACGCTGGGTCTGCCGATCGCGAATCGTATCCAGGCTGCCTACCGGAATCGCATCGATCAACTGGCGCGTGTAAGCTTGCTGTGGCGAACGGTAAATTCGATCGGCAGCGCCAATTTCCTCGATCTTGCCGTGGTTCATCACCATGATCCGATCGCTCATGAATTTGACGACGCTGAGATCATGAGAAATGAAGATATAAGTCAGCTTAAATTCTTCCTGAAGCTCTTTCAGCAAATTCAACACCTGCGCCTGCACCGAGACATCTAGTGCCGAAACCGACTCATCGCAAATAATAAACTTAGGATTGAGCGCCAATGCCCGCGCGATGCAGATGCGCTGCCGTTGTCCCCCTGAGAACTCATGCGGATAGCGATTGCGGCAGGCTGGATCTAGCCCGACGCGATCGAGCAGATAAGAGACGCGCTCTAGCTGACTGCGCCGACCGCCGACCTTGTGAATTTTCAGCGGCTCTAGAACGGCTTCACCAATGTTGATGCGCGGATCGAGGGAGCTGAACGGATCTTGGAAAATAATTTGCAGGTCGCGGCGCAGACGACACAGCAGGTTACCCGATCGCTGCGTTACATCCGCCCCATCAAAATAAATTCTGCCGCCCGAGGACTTGATTAAGTGCAGCAATGCCCGTGCCAGAGTCGTTTTGCCGCAGCCCGACTCGCCCACTAGCCCCAGTGTTTCGCCTGGAAACACCTGAAATGAAACGCCGTTGACCGCCATCACATAGCGCTGCGTCTGTCCAAAAACTCCGCGCACGGGATAGCGAACTTGCAGATTGTCCACGGCCAACAGCGGCGGATGCTCTTCTAAACTCGCGAGCCGCTGATCGATTTCATCGGGACTAATCTCGGTGCTGAAGCGTAAAACCTGCTCTGGAGACATCGATCGCTCCCGAATCAGCAATTCCTGCGTTGGAGACTCCACCACTTCCATGAAATCTGCCACGGTCGGCAAAAATCTCATGCGATGCGCTGGCTGAGGGCGACAGGCAAGCATCCCTTTGGTGTAAGGGTGGCGAGGGTCGGAAAAAATTTGCCAAACGGAGCCGGACTCTACCACTTTGCCCTGATACATCACCAACACCGAGTCGGCAATTTCGGCAATGATGCCCAAATCGTGGGTGATGAAGACGATCGACATGCCCCGGCGATCGCGCAGTTCTCGCAGCAAGTCCAGAATGGTCGCCTGTACCGTCACGTCTAAGGCTGTAGTTGGCTCATCGGCAATCAGCAAAGTGGGATTACAGCTAATTGCCATCGCGATCATCACCCGCTGGATCTGTCCGCCCGACAGTTCGTGGGGATAGCGTTCCAAAATCGCATGTTTCTGTTGGCTAACCGCTTGGGCAATCTCTCGCTCTGGCGGTTCGGAGGCTGAGCAGCCAGGTTTTTTCTGCCAAAGCTCAATACAGCTTTGCCGCAGCCGTTCGTCGCTGGGCAGCAGCTTCACTTCTTGCAGCAAATTGATCGCCCTGCGCCTAGCTTCAGCAGGTGCGATCGTCGGTTCATGCTGCCGGATTGCCTCGACTAGCTGAAAGCCACAGGTATAGACCGGATTGAGCGAACTGAGTGGCTCCTGAAAAATCATTGAAACTTTGCCGCCCCGATACTGCTGCATCTGTTGGGACGATAGATTCGTCAGGTTCACGGGCGCATCTGCCTTTTCTGCCTTGAACCAAATTTCGCCATTGGTAATGCGTCCAAGTGGGTTAGGCACCAATCCCATAATCGCTAGCGCGGTAACCGACTTGCCTGATCCCGATTCTCCAACAATTCCTAAAGTTTGACCCCGATTCACCTGAAACGAAATGCCATCTACGGCTTGTATGATGCGATCGCCGTTCTGAAACTGAACTTGGAGATTTTGAACGTCAAGAATGGGGTCTGTCATATCATTATCGCGGCGCTAACAGAGTCACTAACTAGGATCGCTAACTTTAGATTCACTAACGGCAGCGACCCTAAACCTAAAGCAGATTGAATAGGCAGATTGTAGCAATCCTGACGGCTTGATGGCGAAAGCAAAAGGGTAGTCTGATAGCAGAATCTTAAGAGTACAGAACGAATAACGCTAAAATTTGGCTTTGTTGCAGGAGTGAACCGGAATGAAAAGACGTAACCTGTTGTTTGCCTCCTCAGGGGTTGCCCTCGCTCCCTTACTGATGCAAGCAAGTCACACGATCGCTGCCGTCCCCACTTCGGCAGGCGAACTCGTGACTCTAGCCGACAACCTCAAGGGCTACTACACCCATCCCACAAGTGCAGGCACTCATCCGGCAGTTGTCGTCATCATGGAAGCATTTGGCTTGAATGACTACGTGAAAAGCATCTGCGATCGCCTAGCGCAAGCGGGCTATGCTGCCCTCGCGCCAGATTTCTATCACGGTGAAACGTTTGCCTACACCGACATGAATGGGGCAGTTGCTAAGCTCAAGAGCCTCAACGACGAGACGGTGATGGCTGAGTATGGCAAAGGATTAGATTTTTTGGCGAAGCGGGGAGAAGTCAAGCCCAACATAGTTGGTACGATCGGCTTCTGCATGGGCGGCAGGTTTGCTTTTCTGGCGAATGCGGCTCATGCGACGCAGCTCAAAGCGGCTGTCTCTTTCTATGGCGCTGCCATTTC
>JBBSFA010000385.1:0-4378 GCA_038239185.1 Elainellales cyanobacterium
AGTTGAACATAGGCTTTCGAGGTTGCCCACTCTACAAACTTTTGGGCAGCTTCGGGCGACTTGGAAGTGCTAGGAATAGCCAGTGACCAAGCCCAGAGCCAATTTGCCCCGTTTGGTGTAGTTTGCACAGGCGCGCGGGCAAAGCCCACTTTATTCGCCACCTGGGATTCTTTCGGATTAGACAGCAGTCCAGCCGCAACGGTGGCATCAATCCACATGCCGCATTTACCCGTTGAAAATAGCGCCAGGTTTTCGTTGAAGCCGTTGGAGCTAGCTCCAGGTGGGCCATATTGCTTCAATAGACCCACGTAATCCGTGACGGCATTCCGCCAAGCAGGGCTGGTTAGCTGAGGTTTCCAACTCGCGTCAAACCATTGTCCGCCGTAGGTATTCACCATTGTGCTGAGGGAAGCCATATTTTCTCCCCAACCCGGTTTTCCGCGCAGACAAACACCATATACGCCGCTATTCGGATTATGGATCTTCGCTGCCCACTCACTAATCTGCTTGTAAGTTGGCTGCTCTGGAACCGTAATGCCTGCCTGTTGGAACAGATCCTTGCGGTAATACAGCATCGAACTCTCGCCATAAAACGGCAGCGCATAAAGCTTGTTCTGATAGGAGAGTCCTTCGCGAACGGGCTTCAAAATGTCGTTCACATCATAGTCAGCGGAAAACTGATCGAAGGGTTTCAGCCAGCCACGCTTGCCCCAAATCGGTGCTTCATACGTGCCGATCGTCATCACATCAAACTGTCCACCTTTATTCCCAATGTCATTGGTGACCCGCTGGCGCAGCACGTTTTCTTCTAGCACCACCCAGTTCAGCCCAATGTTGGGATTAGCTTTTTCAAACTGGCTGGATAGCTTCTGCATCACAACCATGTCGCCGTTGTTGACTGTAGCGATCGTCAGGGTCGTTTATTCCGTCTGCTTGTGTGCCTTTGCTGTTAGAACAGGCGTGCAGTTGTACCAGAAAAAAGCCAACGCAAAGCGCAATTAATACCCTTGCGAAGCGGGGTATACGCATCGCACAACTCCTTTTTTTTTAAGAAGAGATTTAGTTAAGCTTGATTTAATACTCAAACTTTGAGCAAATGCTCAATAATAAAACTATATCGGTTCTCTGGAAATTCTGAGAAATACCCGTGCATTTGCAATATTAATTAACTAATTTCAGCCAAAGGAAACTACGCAATGACCACTCAACTTGGCACAGGTAAAGCCACCTACGATTTCATAGGCAAAACCATTTTGATTACGGGCGGCGCGGGCGATATTGGCAGAGCCACTGCCGATCGCTTTGCCAGTCACGGGGCAGGCGTTGTCCTACTAGACCTCGATTCAGCCAAACTGACGGAAACTGCTGCGGCACTAGAACCACACGGCTTCCCGGTTGCCACATTCTGCTGCAACGTCACCCGTCCTGATCAAGTCGCAGATGCGTTCGATCGCGCGATCGAACAACTGGGGCGTATTGACTATGTGTTCAACAATGCGGGCTATCAAGGAGTTTTTGCTAAAACCGACGAGTATCCAGTCGAAGACTTTCTCAAAGTGGTCGAAGTCAACATCGTTGGGGTTTATCATGTGCTTACCACCGCAGCGCGGCATCTGCGCGACTCTGGGGGCGCGATCGTCAATATGGCAAGCTATGCAGGGGTAGTCGCCCCGCCGAACATGTTGGCTTATGCGGCTTCTAAGTTTGCGGTCGTTGGCATGACAGAGACGGCTGCGAAAGATCTGGCTCCCTACAAAATCCGGGTGAATGCACTTTCTCCGTCGTTAATCGCCGGGGCAATGTGGACGCGACAGACTGAATTGCAGGCTGCCACTGACTCGCAGTACTTCGATGCCGATCCGCAGGTAGTGGAGCAGCAAATGATCAACTCTGTGCCGCTGCGGCGCTTGGGTAGCTTGGATGAAGTCGCGAACGGTGTGGCATTTTTGATGAGCGAGGAAGCGAGCTACATCACTGGGTTCAACCTTGAGGTGACGGGCGGGCAATAAGCGGCTAGCTTGAGTCTGGGCTATCCATAGTATAATTTTGAGCAATTAATCTTCCTTTTGATAGTTGCTCACTTTTAACAAAGGTTCCTCAAGCTTTAGTAAAGGCTTCTTTCATTCTCATTCATGGAGCTGAGCCTTGACCAATTTCTCCTTAGACCGACGCGATCGCAAACTAGATCTGGCGGCTCATGCAGCTTGGCTTTACTATATTGCAGGCAATACACAAGACGAAATTGCCGTCAAACTCCAGGTGTCTCGCCAAGCTGCCCAGCGGCTCGTCGCCCTAGCGGTGAATGAAAAGCTGATTAAGTTTCGGTTAGACTATCCGCTGAGTCAGTGTATCGAACTGGCTGAGGCGTTGCGCGATCGCTGGGGACTAGCCCTGTGCGAAGTTGTGCCTGACGCAGGCGATACACTCAACGGCATTGGCATCTGCGCGGCAGCTTATCTGGAAACTTACCTGACGACTCGGACTCCGATCGTCTTAGCCCTCTCTTCAGGGCGAACTCTGCGAACGATGGTGGATCAAATTCCGCTGATGAGTCAGCCTCAACATAAAATAGTCTCTATTTTGGGCAACCTATCGCACTATGGGCTGGCGGGTCGGCATGAAGTGGTGATGCGGCTGTCCGATCGCGTCGGTTCTCAGGCTTATCCAGTCCCCACTCCGGTTGTTGCAACCAGCATTGAAGAGCGGCAGTTGTTGCAGACGCAGCGATCGTTTATTGCGGTTAAAGCGCTGGCAGAACAGGCAAAAGCAACTTTTGTCGGAATTGGACAAGTGGTTTGGAATGGATCGCTGCATCAAGAGGGATTTATCAATGATCAAGAAGTCGCAGAATTGATCGAGTTAGGGGCAGTGGGAGAAATTGCTGGCTGGGCTTATGATGCGGACGGAGCAATTATTGCAGGCGCAACCAATAGCCGAGTGGCGAGCGTGCCGTTGGAGCAACCCGCACAGCGATTAGTGATTGCTGTGGCAGGCGGTTTACAAAAAGCAGACTCAATCCGGGCTGCTCTGCAAGGGAAGCTGATCAACGGGTTGATCACCGATCAGTCAGTTGCTCAAGTAATCCTTGCATCTAACCTCTGACAACAACTTTACCTGATAACAACTTTAAAAGAGACGCTGCAATGAATGAAGTAGTAATCGGTTTGGATTTGGGTACCAGCGGCGTTCGCGTCATCGCTGTAGACCTACAAGGAACTGTGGTTGTCCAGGCAACTCGCAGCTATCCACGCCCCACTTTAATCCAGCGAACCGGAAACCGTGCCGTCACAGGCTTTCAGCTCCCAAAACTGATTTGGTTGCGGCAAGCGGAACCGCAGGCTTTTCGCCAAACTCAACGGGTGCTGCTACCCAAAGATTATTTAGGTTATGTACTCACCGGAAATCAGGTGACTGAACCCTCGGATGCGTCTGGGACAGGCTGCCTTCAGATCAGCACTCGCCAATGGGACACAGAAATTCTGGCAGCCTTGGATCTCGATCCAGCGCTGTTTCCCCAAATTGTTGAATCTACGGCAATTACCGGACGGCTCAAGTCGGAATTGGCAGAACAACTTGGGCTTCCCGTTGGGTTGCCGATCGTCGCAGGCGGTGGCGATAATGCCGCAGCAGCAGTGGGAGTGGGCATTTCATCCGCGCAGCCGCAGCAAGGCAGCATCAGCTTAGGCACTTCTGGTGTGATTTTTGCGCCAGTCGAGCAGCCGACTCCTGATCCAGAAGGTCGGGTGCATTTGTTTTGTCATGTCGATGGCGGCTATCATCTGCTGGGTGTGACTTTGGCAGCAGGCGGAGCATTGCGCTGGTATCGCGATACGTTTGCACCTGATGCGACGTATCATGAGTTGATGAATTTAGCTGCGTTGTCCCCTCCAGGTTCGCAAGGGGTGTTATTTTTACCTCATCTGGCTGGTGAACGAACGCCCTATCTTGATCCAGAGGCGCGGGGTGCCTGGGTGAATCTAGCTTTGGCTCACAGCCAACCGGATCTGGTGCGATCGCTGCTAGAAGGCGTAGCCTTTAGTTTACGGCTAGTGCAAAACGTGATGGCTCCCCTCGCTTCGATCGAGACTTTAATTGCGACAGGAGGTGGCGCAAAATCAGCCATCTGGCTAGAAATTTTGTCCGATGTGCTAGGCGTAACGCTCGTCGCGCCACAAGCTGAACAGGGCGCAGCGTAAGGGGCTGCTTTGTTGGCAATGGTTGGGGTTGAGGTATATGCCGAAATCGGTCAAGGCTTTAAGCTTTTAGCGGATACTGCAAAGCCAATTTCTCCTCATGCCAATCCAATTTATGCCCGACGATTCGAGCAGTTTGAAACGCTCTATGAGGCTTTAAAGGTTTTGCGATAGCCACGATCGAT
>JBBSFA010000386.1:0-4377 GCA_038239185.1 Elainellales cyanobacterium
CTTTACAGCTTTGAGGTGAATGCAGAGGTTGTGAGCAGTACAGTTACTGCCCTATTCGATCGCCATCCGCTGCTGCCAGGGGTAGTGCTGCTAGAGCAAGAGCAGCTTCTAGGGATGATTTCGCGGTTGCGGCTACTGGAATTTCTGCTGCGCCCTGAAGGCACAAAGCTATTTCTGTCAAAGCCTTTATCGGTACTGCATAGCTATGCCCGCAGCGAGAATTTGATTCTGCCCCACTCCACCCCGATTCTGGTGGCAGCTCAGCTTGCACTGCGACGATCGCCAACTGACCGCACCGAGCCGATCGTGGTTCGATTTGAGCCTGACTCTAATTCTGCAACCTATCGACTGCTAGATGTGCATGAACTCAACATTGCTTACTGGCAAATTCGCGGCTTAGAAACGCAAGTCCGCTATGAGCGCACTCAAGTGCAGATGATTCAGATTGAGAAGATGGCAAGTTTGGGGCGGCTGGTGGATGGAGTGGCGCATGAAATTCTTGACCCCGTTGGGTTTATTTGGGGGAATCTGGTTCATATTTCTACCTACACGAATCAGATCATGACCCTGCTGGAAGCCTATGAGCAGTCCTTGCCGCAACCGCCAGTGGCGATCGTCCGGCTGCAAGAAGAAATTGAGCTAGAGTACGTGCGGCACGACTTGCCGCAAACCATCACCAGCATTCGTGCTGGAGCTGAACGGCTCAAAAAGCTGGTGACTGCACTGCAAAACTTTTGTCATGTGGATGATGTGTATCCGAAGCCAGCCAACCTGCACGACTGCTTGGATAGCATCCTGCTGCTGCTTAAAAGCCGCCTGAGCGGAGAAATCAATATTGTGCGCGAGTATGGACATCTGCCGCCAGTGACTTGTTTTGCCGGACAGCTCAATCAGGTGTTTATCAATATTTTGACCAACGCGGTCGATATCCTGCTGAATCAAGCCATCCGCCAAGATTTGGCAGCAGAGCTAGGGCAAAAATCTGCTCTGGTTCTAAAGCCGCTCAAGCCACAAATCACGATTACTACGCAAATTCGTCCTGCTCCTGGAAAAGTGGAGCAAGGTCATCTGGAACAAGGTCATCTGGAACAAGGTCATCTTCGCTGGGTGTCGATTCGGATTGCCAACAATGGCGCGGGGCTATCGCTGGAAAGACAGCAGCAGATTCTAGACTCTTTCTCGGTGGAAAAGCGGGCGGCGAAAGAAACCAGCTTGGGCGTGAGCTACCAGATTATTACGGCGAAGCACGGCGGCAAATTGCTGCTACGATCGCCCATTTCAACCGATCCGATCGGCGGCACTGAATTCGAGATTTTGCTGCCGCTGATTTAGATCCTCGATAGACTAAAGGAAAGTAAACAAATGTAAAGCATTATGACGACGCAGCCAATGATTCAGCTAGGAGCAGATCGGACTCCGATCGCACCCTTGGGGATTGGGACTTGGGCATGGGGCGATCGCCTGTTTTGGGACTATGGCAAAACCTACGATGCGGCGGATCTTCAGTCCGCTTTTAAGACAGCTTTGGAGTGCGGCATTACCTTTTTTGATACGGCTGAAGTTTATGGCTTGGGTGAGTCTGAGCGGCTGTTGGGAGAATTTAAGCGACAGGCGAACGAACCCGTGCAAATCGCTACAAAATATTTCCCTTTGCCCTGGCGCTTTGCCGCTTCATCAGTCGCAGAGGCGTTGACCGCTAGCCTGAAGCGACTGCAAGTGCCGACTGTAGCGCTCTATCAAGTGCATCAGCCCTTCGATTTCTTCATGGGGCAAAAGACGTTGATGAACGCCTTGGCGGATGAAGTGCAGCAGGGCAGAATTGCAGCGGTCGGGGTTAGTAACTATTCTGCCGAGCAGATGCGTCAGGCACACCAGTTTTTGAGCGATCGCGGTGTACCGCTGGCGGTGAATCAGGTGCAATATTCTCTGCTTGCTCGTCAGATTGAGCGAAATGGCGTGATGGCTGCCGCGAAAGAGTTGGGCGTGACGATTCTGGCTTATAGTCCACTGGCGCAAGGCTTGCTGACAGGTAAATATACGCCTGAAACTACGCAGCCAACTGGAGTCCGCCGCCTTGATCCCAAATTTAGCCAAAAGGGTTTGGAGAAGCTGGCTCCCGCGATCGCCACTCTCAAAGAAATTGGAGAAATCTATGGCAAAACGCCCGCGCAAGTGGCTTTGAACTGGTTGATTGCTCAAGGCAACGTGATGGCAATTCCAGGCGCAAAAAATGCCGCGCAGGTGCGGATGAATGCTGGCGCGTTGAACTGGTCAATGACGGAAGCTGAACGCGATCGGATCGATCGGGCTACGCAAACGTGGCTGTAACGGCTCGTCTAGATCCAAGGCTCATCATCCTCTTCTTCAGGTGAATCGTCCCAAGGGGAAGGGGTTTCAGATGATTTAGGTTGAGGTGATTGAGATTGAGGCGATTTAGATTGAGACGAGGCGATGGGCGATCGAGCAGGTGCAGTTGGAGCATCAGCCGATCGATCGATCGTAGCCTCAAACAGCTCCTCAGCTTGCATCGTCAGCGTTTCAATTCCATCTTCCAACTGGCGGCTGATCGATCGGGCTTTGGCTTTAAATTGGGCGGCAAGCGACTGACTTTTGGTTTTCTGACTTTTAGCTTGAGCATCACTCAAGCCTGGGTCATCCGGTTGAAGCTGGTCTTGAAGCTGTTCACTCAGCGTTTGAGCTTTCGCTTTTGCCTGCTGAGAGAGTTGCTGCGTCCGGTCTTTGGCTTGCTCGCTCAAGCTTTGCAGCCGATCTTTGGCTTGTTCACTCAGATCGGCGGCGCGATGCGTCAGCGCTTGCCATTCCTGCGTTGTTTCCTGCGTCAGGGCATCTTTCGCTTTCGTCAGCTTTTGCGGAATGCCTTCCTGATAGAGGCTAAGGTGAGCCGCAGCCGCATCGGACACCAGCACTCGCTTTTTGCCAAAGCTCAAAATCGTTGAGGTAGGGAGCTGATAGATCTCGCCGACCATTCCGCTCCAACCGCTAGACACATACAGATAGTGAGTGATCCTGCCGGAGTCCAGTTCAAACAGGCAGTCGATAATTTTGCCGAGGCGATCGCCCCCCTCACTCCAAATCTCATGAGCAATCAGCGATTCGAGCTGCCGAACTCGCTCGGCGGTGGTAGAGTCTGGTGAGCCTTGGGTCAAAATGCCGCTTTCGCCCAAGGCGCTAATTTGGTCGAGGTTGAACGCAGATTTTTGATTGCCCAGCAGCCCTGCCTTGCAGATAAATCCCAAGACGCGATGGGCAGGCGGATGCATCCACAGCGTTTCCACCCACCCAATTTCTTCCATCGTGCGGCGATCGAGAACGAGCTGATTGAGCAATTCGCTATATTTCATAGAGTTTGGGCATAGAGTTTGGGAGACAGGACGCAAATTCAGTCTAGCAACTCACTTCAAGCTACCAATCCATTCAGCCGCCGTCACTACTTTACTCTCAAAAGACTCTTGCACCACCAGAACCGTAATGTAACCCTGAATACTGTGGTAATATGAAAACGAATCAAAAGCTACAGAAAAAATCTGCGATTTACGCTGCGTCGAGCTTTAACTCAGGTAAAAAGTAATCGATTCATTCAGAATTGTCGGCTCTCATCTATTTTTCACCTCGATTCAACACACTAATTTCCTTGCCTACGCTCCAGTCCAAGCGAGGTTACAGTGCTTTGCGCTTGGTTAACTGTGGTTTACGCAATTGAAAATTGCTGTAAGTCTAGCTGCCTTCCATGTTTGATAGGCTACTTATATCTTTTTAATGATTCGACTGGACAAGCTTTTTATGTCCAGAAAATCGCAGCCTGCATAAAACAATATTGATATTTTAATCAGAACCCCAGAGAGATTAGCAGGTTGAAAGAATTCTCAAAGGTCTGGAAATAAATTTAGGAGACAAATTTAATGACGTTCGCTGAAAAGACAGCCTTGGTTTATTGCGAAAATCAATTTGGCTTGATGGATGGAAAAACCGCTGCTGGTTTAGTTCGCCACTCAGAGACTTATAACATTGTTGGAGTCATTGATAGTTCATTGGCTGGTAAAGACGCAGGGGAACAATTAGGCGGCGAAAGGAATTACATCCCTATTTTTGCCGATTTAGAAGACAGCTTTGGATAAACTTCCAAACGTTCCAAGTTGCTACATCTATGGAAAAGCTCCATTGGAAGCTTGTGTATCCATTGAAGAACGACTTCTGATCTTAGAAGCCATGCAAAAAGGAATGGATATAGTTAACGGTCTGCATGAGTTCTTTTCTGAAGACCCAGAGTTCATCCAGATGGCTGCTCAGTGCGGTATCCAAATTCAAGATATCAGAAAACCGCCAAACCTAAAAGATTTGCATGTCTTTACGGGTCGA
>JBBSFA010000387.1:0-4360 GCA_038239185.1 Elainellales cyanobacterium
AGCTATGACTGATTCTTTGGGGTCTGCTGATAATTTCGTTGAGCTTCGGGAAAAACTGGTGCAAGCCTATCGCAAGCTGCCGTCTTTAGAGCAAAAGATTCTTCAGCTTGCATCGGTCATTTATGCACCCGTCAATCGGACGAAACTGCTGGCTTGCTTGAACGAAATGAAAGTGCTGGATGCCGACAAGAAACCGCTGGTGATGCAGACTGTAAAGCCTCCCTGCGATCGCCTGTCTGCTTTGAATTTGCTGGTTGCGGAACGGAATCAAGGGGCACAATGTCACCCGTATCTGACCGAAATTGTGACTCGCGATGCGGTGAAGACCGGGCAGTTTGATGCGATCGTCAAAGCGGTGGAAAAACATCTGCCGATCGGCGCTCGATGGCAGGGGGGACCGCGTTACTTCACCAGCGATCGGGAGTTGATTCGCGAAGTCAGAATTGGGATTTATCGCAACGATCTTGCCTTTATTGAGGAACAGTTTGAGAGCTATCGCAAGTACAGCTATCAGGCGAACAAGATCACGCTGGATGAAGTCTTATGGCAGGTTTGCAATAATCCGTTTGATCCAGAGTGGTTTCGCACCCTGACGCCAGCCCTCTATGAGGCTGCGTTAGACAGTATCCTCAGCGATTCCATGCTGGATCTTACCCCTGCCGACGAAGCCTTTGAGCTGCTGCAAGCAGACTGCGCTGAAGGCGGGACTGGCTCAGACACGCAGCGGATATTTTTGATTGAGCAGCTCATCCTACGGGGCAATTTGGCAGAAGGCTTGGTGCAGATCGATCGCCTGCCGCCGTCAAACGTCCTCAATATCAGGTTATTGCGGGGCTGGATTAGCTTTCTGCTGGGCGAGGATGAACAGGCGATCGAGCACTACACAGTAGCATTGCAAAGCCTGAAAAAAGCAGCGAGCAAGCGCAAGCTCTACTTCCAGTCGATCAGCGGACTGTTTTTCATTTTGGCCTTGCTGAAGCAAGGTTCAGCCGATCGTCTTAGTGAGGCAGCGGGATACGTAAGTGTGGCGCGACAGTCCAAACACTGGCTCAGCTCCACCTATGAAGTTCTGGAGCATCTAGTGAAGATCCAGCAGGGGGATCTGGCTCGGAAAGCAATGGTGATCAACGCAACTTCCTATGGCGGCGATTACAGCCTGGAGCTGTTGTTTCAGGGGCTTTGTCTCTATTGGGTCGATGCCGATCGCGCCAAGCAAGTCCTACCGAAGCTGCTAGAGCCTTTCTATCACGAAGCTGAAGCGGCGGGCTACGACTGGATTGCAATGGAAACAGCGGAGCTAATGGCAAAACTGAAGCCGCGCAGTGGATTTGGCAAGCTGGCAGAGGAATTTCGGCAAGGCAGCGGCATTCGCCCGATCGTGGAGTTGCTCCAACCGCAAGAAGCCTGGGAGCTATGCCTGAACGCGCTGACCAATCTGCAAAAACCTACCAGCCAAACCAGTGTCAACTCCGAAAGCCGCCAGCGGCTGGCTTGGTCGGTTACCTACTATCCCAGCGGCTGTATGCTGCAACCGCGTGAGCAATCGGTGAACGCTAAAGGTGAATGGGGCAAAGGTCGCCCGATCGCCCTGAAGCGCCTGAAAAATGATCCGGAAGAGTTTAGCTATCTAACCCCGCAAGATCTCCAGGTCTGCTCTCAGATTAAAACCTACACGGTGGGCTACTACGGCAAAATTGAGTACATGTTTGGAGAGAGGGCGATCGCCTATCTGGTGGGGCATCCGCTGGTATTCTGGGAAGATACGCCTACGGTTCGGATAGATGTTGTCAAAGGGGAACCCGAACTGCTGGTCAAAAAACCCAAAGACACTAATGGCAAAAGCAGCAACGGCAAAGGCAGCAATGGCAGTAATGGCAAAAGCAGCAATGGCAGTAATGGCAAAAGCAGCAACGGCAAAGGCAGTAATCTGACTATCCAGTTTTCGCCTGAGCTGAAAGCAGACACCGATGTTTTGGTGATCAAAGAAAGTCCAACGCGGCTGAAGGTGATTGAAGTCACCGCTGAGCATCGGCGGATTGCCGAAATATTGGGGAAACAGAATCGGCTAGAAGTGCCCGACTCTGCCAAAGAGCGAGTTTTGGCAGCAATTAGCGCGGTGTCTGGCATCGTCACGGTGCAGTCGGATATTGGCGGCGGCATGGCAAATGCCGAAGAAGTGCCTGCCGATCCCAAGCCGCATGTGCATCTGCTGCCAGCCGGGGCAGGCTTGAAAGTGGCGGTGCTGGCGCGTCCGTTTGCTCAAGCAGGTTCCTACTATCGACCTGGCGCAGGCGGCGAAACAGTGATTGCAGAGATTGACGGCAAGCGCCTCCAAACCACCCGCAATCTTCGCGAAGAGAAGCGGCTTGCCAATGCCGCGATCGCTGCTTGTCCAACGCTGGTGCAAGAAGAACAAGCGGGCGGCGAATGGCTGATTCCAGAACCCGAAGACTGTCTGGAGCTATTGCTGGAGCTGCAAGCGTTAGAAGAGGCGATCGTCTTGGAGTGGCCGGAAGGTGAGAAGATGCGCGTCAGCCATGAAGCCGGGTTCAAGAACTTTTCGATGAAAATTCAGCGGCAAAACGATTGGTTTGCGACCAGCGGAGAGCTGAAGCTGGACGATCAGCATGTGCTGGACATGCAACGGCTGATGGAGCTGTTGGATCAGACTCCTAGCCGCTTCATTCCGCTGGGCGACGGTCAATTTGTGGCGCTGACGCAAGAGTTTCGCAAGCGGCTGGATGAACTGCGGGCTTTCTCAGAGAAGCAGGGCAAAAACTTACGAGTCCATCCTTTAGCGGCTCTGACGATCGAAGATTGGGCAGAAGAGATCGGCAGTCTCAAAACCGACAAAGCCTGGAAAGATCATATCCAGCGGATCAAAGATGCCCAAAACTTTGAGCCAACGCTGCCTTCCACGCTGCAAGCCGACCTGCGCGACTACCAGGTAGATGGCTTCCGCTGGCTGGCTCGATTGGCGCATTGGGGCGTTGGGGCTTGCCTCGCGGATGACATGGGATTAGGGAAAACGGTGCAATCGCTGGCTTTGATTCTCACCCGTGCGCCTGCTGGAGCGACTTTGATTGTGGCACCGACTTCGGTTGGGATGAACTGGATCAGCGAAGCCCAAAAGTTTGCCCCCACGCTCAACCCCATCCAGTTTGGCAGCGGCGATCGCCAAAAACTACTGGACAACTTGCAGCCCTTCGATCTGCTGGTTTGCAGCTACGGACTGTTGCAGCAAGAAGAAGTCGCGGAAATGCTGGCAAAGGTGAACTGGCAAACGATCGTGCTGGATGAAGCGCAGTCGATCAAAAACTTTGCGACGAAGCGATCGCAGGCAGCGATGTCACTGCAAGGCGGATTTAAGCTGCTTACAACTGGAACACCGATCGAAAATCACCTGGGCGAACTGTGGAATCTGTTCCGCTTCATCAATCCGGGCTTGCTCGGCTCCCTGGAAAGTTTTAACCAACGCTTTGCCACCCCGATCGAGCGATATCAAGATAAGCCAGCGCGCAATCGGCTCAAAAAGCTGATTCAGCCGTTCTTGCTGCGGCGGACTAAAACGCAGGTGCTAGAAGAACTGCCGTCGCGGACTGAAATTCTGCTGCAAGTTGAGCTGAGTCAGGCGGAACTGGCATTCTATGAGGCTTTACGGCAAGAGGCGATCGCCAAACTGGCGGACAGCGATGCGGCGGCAGGCGCGAAGCATCTGCAAGTGCTAGCAGAAATCATGCGACTCCGCCGCGCTTGCTGCAATCCACGTTTGGTGAAGCCGGAGCTAGCGCTGCCTAGCTCTAAGCTCCAGCTCTTTGGCGAAGTGCTAGCAGAACTATTGGAGAACAATCATAAGGCGCTCGTGTTTAGCCAGTTTGTCGATCATCTGCACATCATCAGAGACTATTTGGATGAACAGCAAATATCCTATCAGTATCTAGACGGCAGTACGCCTGCTGCACAGCGAAAGAAACGAGTGGATGCGTTTCAGGCTGGCGAAGGCGATGTCTTTTTGATCAGCCTCAAAGCAGGCGGCACGGGGCTAAATCTCACCGCTGCGGACTACGTCATCCACATTGACCCCTGGTGGAATCCTGCTGTTGAAGATCAAGCCTCCGATCGCGCCCATCGTATCGGTCAACATCGCCCCGTCACGATCTATCGACTGGTGGCGAAACACACGATCGAAGAGAAGATCGTCGAGTTGCATCACTCCAAGCGCGATCTGGCGGATAGTTTGCTAGAAGGGGCAGATATGAGCGGCAAGACTTCCACAGATGACTTGCTACGGTTGATCAGCGAAGGCTAAGACTTTTAGAAAACAGCGTTCTGGGCTTCGGGGTTGGGGATGAGGCTTCTG
>JBBSFA010000388.1:0-4359 GCA_038239185.1 Elainellales cyanobacterium
CTCATCGAAATTGCTCGTTATCTACTTCATATTTCAGGTTCAGGGGTATCTGTTTTGCACTTGTTTTTGCGGCTCAAAGGCTTGCCATTGTCGCTTTTTATCGCTAGCTTAGCCTTCAACCATTTGATTCAGCTACCATTCACCCTTATTAGGGTGAACCTTTTCAGATGTTTATCCACCCCTGTATTCTTAATTATTCCCAAATTTATGCTAGACAGCTCCACGCCCGTCTCTTTGACCCCCCCCACTGACCTGACGCATCCTGGCAGAAACGTCGTCATCTTTGTTGCCGATGGTCTGCGCCCCAGCTCCATCAACCCCACCGATGCCCCCACCCTCTCTGGCATCCGCCAAAATGGCGTTAACTTCTCCAACAGCCACTCCCTCTTCCCCACCTTCACCACCCCCAACGCCAGCGCGATCGCCACAGGGCATTACCTGGGAGACACCGGAGACTTCTCCAATACCATCTATGCGGGCTATCCGGTTCCCACCGCCAACAGCAGTCCCACCCCCTTCATCGAAAACGATCCTATCCTCGGCGACATCGACGAGCACTTTGGCGGCAACTTCCTTACCGAAGACACCCTGCTTGCCTATGCCCGATCGCAGGGCTACAACACCGCAGCAGTTGGCAAACTCGGTCCCACGCTGATTCAAGATGTCACCCAGGGCAACCCTGGTGCCGATGGCAAAGTCCCCGTGCCCCAAACCATCATCATTGATGATTCCACGGGCAGAACGGGCGGCATTCCCCTCAGCGCCGATGTGACTCAGCGCTTGGTCAACGCCGGCGTGGGTGCTACTACCCCCGATCGCACCAACGGCGTGGCAACCACTGACCCGCTCAGCAACGGCAACTCTGGCAACAACACGACACCGGGCACCAAGGCAGCCAACGTGGTGCAGCAAAAGTTCTTCACCAATGCCATCACCCAGGCAATCCTGCCCAAGTTTGCTCAGGAGAGCAACCCGTTTGCGCTGGTCTACTGGTCGCGTGACCCCGATGGCACGCAGCACAATCAGGGCGACAGCCTCGACAGCTTGACTCCCGGCATCAACGGAGCCACCTCGAAAGCGGCAGTCAAGAACGCCGACAATAATTTAGCAGCATTGATTCAGTCGCTCAAAGACCAGGGCTTGTATGACAACACCGACATCTTTATCACCGCTGACCACGGTTTCTCGACGATTAGCAAGCAGTTGACGGATACCCAGGGCGGCAAGGTGAATGCCTATGCCTCCTCGCAGACCTATCCTGGCGTGAATCCGGGCTATCTGCCTGTGGGCTTTGTGGCGATCGACCTAGCGCATGAGCTAGGACTGCCGCTGTTTGATGCGGACACTAAATCGACCGATGGCAAGAGCTATGCAGCAGTTGACCCGACGCAGGGACAGCGACCGCGCAACGGCGATGGGCTGATTGGCGGCAGTGGGGCGATTCCCCCGCTGGATCAGGCTCCCGACTCGAAGGTGGTTGTGGCGGCGAATGGCGGCTCAGATTTGATTTACGTACCAGACAAAGACCCGGCAACGGTGAAGCGGATTGTCGAGTTTCTCAGCAAGCAGGACTACACTAGCGGCTTGTTTGTCGATGATGCGCTGGGCAATATTCCGGGAGCGTTGCCGTTGAGTTCGATCAATCTCAAAGGCTCGACCAGTTTGCCGACTCCGACGATCGTGGTTAACTTCAAGACGTTTGCGACGGACTTGAGCAATCCCGAGGGTTCTCAGGTGGAGATTGCCGACACGGGCTTGCAGCAAGGGCAAGGGATGCACGGCAGTTTTGGACGCGGTGACACGTTCAATAATATGGCGGCGATCGGACCGGACTTCAAGGCGGGCTTTACCGATTTGGCTGCGGTGAGCAATGCGGATGTGGCGACGACTTTGGCGAGCATCTTGGGCTTCAACATCCCCAGCAAAGGTGAGTTGCTAGGGCGGGTGATTTCGGAGGCGCTGCAAGGCAATCCCGATGCGGTCAAGTTCACCACTGGAACCGTGCGATCGGATGCGGCGAGCAATGGACAGCGGACTTACCTCAACTATCAGCAGGTCGGTGACACCAAGTATTTTGATGCCGCTGGGTTCCCCGATCGCACCGTGGGGCTGAATACTGATCTGACAGCCAGCGATAACTCAACAGCTAGCAATAAATATCCCAAGGTGATCTTGATTTCCCTGGATGGGGCAACACCTCGATTGGTCAACCAGTATCTTGAATCTGGGGCGCTCAATCCCAATGAAGGCTTAGGACTACTGGCAAGCAAAGGAGTTGTGGCGAAGCAAAATCAGACGATTACGCCATCGCTAACGGCTCCAGGACATGTGGCGATCGCGACAGGCTCCTCTGCTGCTAGCAATGACATCAATGCCAACAGCTTCCATTTAGTCGCTAGTCCGTTTACACAGAACATCAGCGGGTTTGGAGCACCGATCGGTGGCTATTCCGTCAGTATTGATGGAGTCGCAGAGAGCGCTGATCCTACGGCTGAGCCGCTTTGGATTGCGCTTCGCAATAGCGGCAAGAAAGTGGTTGCTGCCACCTTCCCCGGTGCCGATGGCGTGGATGTCAAAATTCCAGGGCTGACAAATAGTCCGATCGTGCAGTCCTCTAGCGATCGCACTGTCGATTACACCGTGCCGTTTGGTGAATTTGGCGGAGTTGGCGCTCAAGGCTTTACGCTCAAAACCAGCGATTTCAGCGCTGCGCCTAGCATTACCGCAGATCAATTGGCTGCCGCTGGCAGAAGATCTTACAGCCCTGTTTTGCAGAAAACAACGCCGCTGGATAAGTTCACCGTGGGTGGAGTGAGCTACACGATCGATGTAGCTGCCTTCGACACAACCAACAACAACAAAGTGGATTACGATACGCTGGTCTTCTTCGACGAAAACCAGGGCATCAAGTCAGGGTCAAGCCTGCCTGCTACGGGTTCTGCTTTTGTTCGAGCCAGCGACCAGAAATCCAGCCCCTTTTACCTGGAAGGCAGTTCCAACAAAGCTGGGACTGGATTCTATGTCAGCACGCTTGCGCCTGATCTCTCGACTGTGCGGATTGCCCGATACTCAGCAAATGATATCCCTCGCAATGCCGCAGTGCTGGCAAATGTGGATGATATCAACAACAACGTAGGATTTTGGGCACCGCAAGCCGATTTCCGCATTCCTGAAAAACTTAGCCCTGGCTTTGCTGCTTTTCCAGACAGCGACCTAGAAGCCATCTACGAAGATCAGGTGAAGACCTTTGTCAACTACCAGACCAGAGTCGCGCTACGGGCACTGAGCCAAGTCCCTGATGCCGACCTAGGCTTATTCTACATTGAACAGCCCGATGGCTCAGAGCATCAGTTTTTGATTACTGACCCTCGGCAAGCGACCAATCCACTCGACCCGAATTCGATCGGCGCTGGGCAAGATCAGGCAAAAGTTGCTCGCTATCAATCCTATGTGCAAGCGGCTTATAAGGCTGCAAGTGATGCAGTTCAGGCAGTAATTCAATCTGTTGGGGTAGATAGTAATGGCGTGCCCAAGAGCGACATTATCGTTACCTCTGACCACGGATTCTCGCCGTTCTATACCTCGGTCAATCTGAACAACTATCTCAAGAACAATGGCTTCGACCCAACTAAGGTGCGAGCCGTGACCTCAGGACCAGCAGTAAACGTTTACTTCAACTTGAAAGGACGAGAACCGAATGGAACCGTCAGTCAGGAAGAGTATGTGACGTTGCAAAAGCAGGTGACTGAAGCCCTGAAGAAATTTGTGGATACCAACCCAAATTACACTTACGGCAAAACCGTTCCTGTATTTGACAAAATCTACGATCGCCCTATTCCCACAGATATCAACGATCCGTCATTCGGTTTAGGAACCAGTGACTACATTGGTCAGGATAGCGGTGATGTATTTGCTCTACTCACGGAAGGATACAACTTTGATGGAACTCAATCTCCAGCAGTGACTCGTTTAGGCGATGATGCTTCTGCGGCTTCAGTCTTGTCAGTGCCTAACTTCTATGGAGCACATGGCTATGATCCAACCTTGCCCAACATGAGCGCTATTTTCTATGCCGCAGGTCCTGACTTCGGCAAGGGAACGCTCGATCGCATCCAAAATATCGATCTAGCTCCCACGATCGACAAGCTGCTGGGCGTACAGCCTGCTGCAACCGTTCAAGGTCAACCGATTGACACGTTGAAGCGCTAAGCTTTTACCTTCCACGCAATTCTAAAAAGTTGGGCTGCAAACTTCGCGCTTGCAGCCCAACTTTTAAGGAAACCAGCACTCTTTCAAAAATTGCGGGTTCATCCAAAGAGCAATTGTAATCTTGCATACAATATGTAGACAATCAAGCCC
>JBBSFA010000389.1:0-4350 GCA_038239185.1 Elainellales cyanobacterium
ATCGCGCTGTCAAACGTATGGCTAGCCTTCTGGAAGTTCCCCAAACTGTTGACGGTAGCGATCGAGCTGGGCTTCTAGTTCTGCCGCCCGTTCTTCGGCTTGCTGTCGGGCTACAGCTTCTTGCTGCCGAGCTGCTGCAAGTTCATCTGGAATCAATAGTTTCTCGCCTGTGTCTAGCCGATAAAAACTAATCAGCCGACCTTCGGCGGTTAGCCGTAGCTGTAGCGGTTGGCTTTGCCCATCGGTAATGGATTCATAGACGGATTCCTTTTCACCATTAAAGGTGGTGAAAAGGTGCAGGCGATAGCCTCGAAGCTGTTCAGGAATCCACTGTCCTTTAGGGTCAAACTGCCAATATTCCTGAACGCCTAGCTGGGCGTAGAGTTGCTTCTTAAAATTCTCGTCATTCTTGCGGGTGCTAGGAGAGGTGATTTCAAAAATGACGCTGGGTGCCTGCCCCTCTTCCCAAATTTTGTAGTTGTCGCGTCCACCCGGTTTCACGTTGAAGATCACCATCACATCTGGCGCAGTGCGGGCTTGGGGATGCCCTTGGACATAATAGAGAAATTGATTGCCCAAGACGGTGGCTTGCTGTCCTGCTAAGTATTGTTTTAGGACTTCCAGGGTAATCAGCAAGGCATAGAGATGGTCAAACGTTTCTGCCACAGGTTGTCCGTCACCGCTGGGGTAGATGATTTGAGTGTTTTGAGGGGAAGATGAAAAGGTCGTCATGGCGGTCTTTATTGCAGTTGACCTGTCCCTATTAGTTTAGACGGGGATCTCAAATTTCTGGCGCTACTGCTAACACCGATTTAAAAGCCCATCCGCTAAATTCACGATAAACTAAGCCCTAGTAGCCCTTACGCCGATCGCTCATGGCTCCCCTGCCCGACCACTCTCCCAAACAGCTCTCTCTCGGATCGCTAGAAACTGAATATCTTCGAGGGTACAGTCATCGGGAAGTTGATCTAGCAGCGTGGCGATCGCCTTTTTGGCTGTAGTCACGGCTGTATTAAGGGACGGTTCCATCCATTTAGCGAAGAGGCGATCGCCTCTCCTACCGCAAGCACCACGCAATTAAAAGCACGATCGCGACTCCTACCAACACCCAACCCCACCAAGGAAATCGCTGACGTTTACGCGGCTTGGGTGAGGCGGACTCATTCCGGATCTGCGGAGCGCGGATGGGTTCCGGTGAAATGATTTGCTGAAGATTGTAGATAGCGGTTTTGCATTGCTCAACCCTGTGATCTAGCTTCAAATCTTCGTAGATTTGTTGAGCTTGTTTGTAATTCTGTAATGCTTCCCAACGCCGATCGAGTTTGGCAAGTGCAAAAGCCATGTTGTTTAATGAAATTGCTTCACCTCTACGATCGCCAATTTCACGATGGATTTCTAAAGATTTCTGATGAAACTCGATTGCCCTTCGGTATTCCCCCAATAACTGATACACACCACCAAAATTGCCAAGTGCAATTGCTTCACTCTCGCGGTCACCAATTCCACGCGCAATTTCACAGTACTGCTGATAGAGTTCGATCGCCCGTTCGTACTGCCCTAACAACTTGTACACATTGCCTAAATTACCAAGTGAAATTGCTTCACCTCTACGATCGCCAATTTCACGACGGATTTCTAAAGATTGCTGATGAAACTCGGTTGCCTTTTGATATTCTCCTAATGACTTATACGTAGCACCCAAATTGTCGAGTGATTTTGATTTTCCTTGGCGATTACCAATTTCGCGGTAGATTTCTAAAGACTGCTGAAGAAATTCAATTGCCCGTTGGTAATCCCCCAAAAATTCATGCCCATTTCCTAGGTCATTTAGGGCACTGGCTTCCCCTCCGCGATCGCCGATTTCACGCGAAATTTTCAGAGATTGCTGATCACAAGCAGTTGCTTCAACATAACGCGATTGGGAATCCAAGAAGTCACCTAGCTGTTTAAGCGTACTCAATTGTGCAGATAGGTTGTTTTGCGAGCGGAAAAGAGCAATCGCTTGATGGAAAGCAACGATCGCCTTTTCCCGTTCTTCCTCTAAATTTTCTGCTTCTCCTTGTCGAATCCGACGCGCATAGACTTGTCCCAATTTTTGGTAGAGCGTTGCTAGTCCCACAGACTGGGGATCTCGCGCTTCCGATTGGGCAATTTCGGCTTGGAGTTCGGAGATCGGCAGTAGAAACTCATCGTCCTTCTCAAGGGAACGTGACAGTGGCTCCGATGGCACTACTGTGGTAAACAGCGGCTCCGACTCATTGACGAATCGCAAGACTGCTTTGCGCCAGCTCCAAAAATCTGGGGCGCGGCGGCTCATTTCTTTTAGGATGCGGTAGCTGACCCAAAGGGCGATCGGGTAGCGAAACTCCCGCAAGCCTTCCCTTGTCCACTGCAAATAGCCAAAAAATTTATCTAAATCGCTCTGTTCGTCTTGCGGATTCAGCTTCACGCGCAGCAATAGTTCTGTGCCTGTCACTGTAAAAACAGCTTCACCGCCTGTTTGTAAATAGTCATTCTGTGCTTTGAGCGCTGCCAATCCGGCGCGGACGCTCGGCTCTTGCCCTAGCATAATTCGATAGGGGCGAATTTTGACCTGTCGGGCTTCGGTTTCGTAGCGTTCAATGATGCGGTTTTGTAGCGTCAAATCATCGCAGGCTACAATAATCAGCGCCAGTCTACCTTGCGTATTTTCGATCAGGGAAATTAGCTCTTCATAAGTTTCTTCGTTCTTTTCCTTTAAATTATCCAGGGTTTGGCTCATTCAGCACCCCCTCTTGAACCAACATATCGTAAACGATCGGACTCAGGTCATACCACTGAACTTTGTCTCGGTATTCCAGGACATATAGCCCATGCAGTAAATCTAAAAACCGCTGGTTTTCGGTGTCCTGGGGTTTTTGCTGTTCATAAATTCCTTTCAGCATTGCGAAATCGACCTGTCCCAGTGGTTCTGCATAGGCAATTTGCAGGTCGGTCAAGACTTCTTCCCAAATTCGTTGATCAATAATCACAGGCAATTCATCAAACTGCGATCGCCGGATCTGCCGCCGAATTTCTTTCATGGCTTTGTCGCAGCAGCGATCGGCAAGCCGAATTAGCTCTCGCAATACACCGCCGCTTTTGAGGATCATCTGCTGCCGAATCTGCGGCTCGACTAGTTCTAGCGGCAGTCGTCGCCGCAATACTTCCTCAAACACTTCCACTACCGCCTGATCGGGTTGGCGATCGACCCGACGCACGATCGATTTGCCGCAGCCCCGATGCCCTGTAAAAACGAGCTTATTGTCTTCTGCCGCACAATCTTCGACCGCTTGCTCTAGCTCATCGATCAAATCAGTCTGATATTCCACACCAAGTTTCGCCAGCGCCTTGCGAGTCACCAGCGGGTCAAGCTGAAGATTTTGCCCTGCGGCTCGGAAGGCTTCTAGCCTATGTTGCAGGGCTTCCAGATCCGGCATACATTCATCCTTATCAATGCGATCGCCTCCATATTGTAGGAGAGACTCAGGGCTAACACCGCTTTAAAAGCCCATCCGCTAAATTCACGATAAACTAAGCCCTATGTAGCCCTTACGCCGATCGCTTATGGCTCCCCTGCCCGACCACGTTCCCAAACAGCTCTCTCTCGGATCGCTAGAAACAGAGATTTTGCAGATTCTCTGGACGCTAGAGTCTGCCACCGTCAAAGAAATCCACGATTGCATCCTGGTCGATCCCGATCGCGAGCTTGCCTATGCTTCTGTCTCCACAGTGCTGCAACGGCTGGCGCAGAAAGGCTGGGTGAGTCGCGAGAAGGTAAGTGAGGCGGCAGCAGAGCCGCGACGCGATCGAGCCTTTCAATGGCGACCTTTAGTGTCGCGCGAAGCCGCCCAGGCGTTGCAGGTGCATGATCAGCTCCAGCGCTTTTTGGCGATCGGCAACCCGGATGTGGTCGCCGCCTTTGCCGATGATCTCGATCGTGCTAGCGTGGACAAACTCGAAGAAATCACGCAGCGGCTCAAGGCAGCACAGCAAGCGAGAGCGGCGCGGCAAAGCGAAGCCCAGTTAGACCGGGAGGAGCCATAATGCATCTCAGTTTATTTCTCCTCGCAGTCGCGATCGCCTGCCTCAGTCGTTCTTTGAGCTATCCAGCCGGGACAACTTGGTCAACTCGCTGGCGCAATACGCTTAGCGCTTTTCTGCTGCCGCCGCTGTTGATGCTGATGACCGTGATTGCAGTGCTCTGCATGGGGACGCAAGGTCGAATGCTGGGGTTGCCCGTCGGCTGGATTGGCTATCTGCCGGCCTTTAGCTGTTTTGGCATCGCAATCGGCGTATTGCTGCGGTTGGGCTGGCTGGCGGGGCGATCGC
>JBBSFA010000390.1:0-4348 GCA_038239185.1 Elainellales cyanobacterium
CGGGCGTCGATCGCAGCGACTTTAGTCACGATGCCTTATGCCACGATGTTGAACTGACTTGCCGACAGGCTAGCGGGCTGCGTGGATAAATCGGCAATCTTCACTTGACCGCCAGCGCCCGTTCCATCTGCATCAAACCAGAGGGAACCGCCGCTATACAGGAAGGTGGCATTACCGCTAATTGCATTGCTGCCGTTGACAAAAACTCCTGTGCTGGCTGCCGCACCGCTGAGCACCACACCTGCCGCCAAACCACTGCCAAACCCAGCGGCGGAAATCTGGAAGCGATCGTCTGTGCCAAAGTCGGTGATCGTGTCATTGCCATCGCCGGGAGTGCGATAGAAGAAAGTATCTGCCCCACCGTTTCCAGTCAGGACATTACTGCCGCTACCGCTGATTATGGTGTCATTGAAGGTAGAACCAATCAGATTCTCGATACTGACGAGGGTATCTTGGTCAACTTTATAGGTGCCTTGCGCTGTGCCAATATCGCTGTTGAGGGCATTGAACCAGAAGTTGCCGATTTTGTCGTAGCCTTGCGCCGTGGGATGGACTCCGGTATCGAGGGTTTTGGGTGAAATATCAGTCTTTGCGTCCAGAGCGCCAGGAACGCTTGAGCTAAACATATCCACCAAGTCAACGCTTTTCCCAGCCTGTTTTTCAGCCGCCACCAATCCTGGCAAAAGCTCGTTGTAGTCTTTGACCCGTTTAACCTGTGCCGCTCGCTGTGCCGCGAGATCAGTTGATCCAGCAGGTAAGTCGCTCTGAGTTAAGGTTTCAAACTGAATCGGAGGAATCGTAGAAACGATGACTTTTACATTCGGTGCATTTTGAAAGGTCTTATCAATCAAAAGCCCTAATCGATCGCGCATCTGAGCCGCAGAGGTGAACTGACTGTTTGGCTCTTTTTGAAACAGATCATTCGTGCCTGCCATCAACAGCACAACATCTGGATGTGTGGCGCTGAGATAACTGGCAATTCCCCCATCGGTGGCATTACTTGTCAGATATTCGATCGTTTGCCCAGGATGCCCTTCGTGCTCGATATCAGTAAACGCCGGATCGCCTTTAAGTGTGCCATTGCTGCGCGTTCCTACAAAGTCCGCTTGTAGCCCGTTGCTTGCGAACTTTTTCGACAGGACGACGCGGTAACCGCCATTCCCAATTCGGTTTGGATCAGTGGTGCGATCGGTGACTCCTTGCGTAATGGAATCGCCCAGCGGCATAATCCGCGCGATCCGACTGGCAAAACCCGTCCCCAAATCCGCGATAACGCCATCCGATGCATTGGCATAGCTCACCGTGTCATTGCTGGTCGTGCCAGTGATTGTTTCAGAGGAATTCGTGGCTTGAATCACATTTGCGGGAGGCGGAGGCGGTGCTGGAGTCGAGGCGGTGAACTGCCAGTTTTCGACATCCTGAAGATTGGTTAGCCCGCCTGTGCCAGCGGAAAAGCCGACAAAGGCTTGAGTCCCGACCGCTGCGGCGAGGTCAACCTGGGTTTTCAGCAAAGCGGTAGCGGGTTTATTAGTGCCACTGGCAAGGAAAACGCTGAGTTGATCCGTTGCGCCGTCATAGTCAATCCAGGCGTTGAGCGCTCCGCTGCTGTTGAGATCCATCGGCGTGTTTGCAGTTGCCAGCGGGTTCCTCTCATCGCCATTCTTCAGCAGCGACACCTGATTCACTCTGCTGTCCCAACTGCTCTTAAAGCTGTCAAATTCGATCGCCAAGCTCTTGCCGATCGTGCTGTAGCCTTCGCCGCCCCCCAGTGTACCCAGTGCGTTGACACCCGCAGTCGAGTTTTGCAGCATGAAGGTCATGCCATCTGCGCCATTGTTCCCGTCTCCGCCAGACAAGCGAAACTGGAAGCGAGTGTTGAAGGAGGTGTCACTGCCGATGGTGTAAGGCGTTTTGACAAAGGCGCTGCCCGCCTGACTTTTCTGCGCTGGAGTCAGCCGCAGGACGTTACCCGCCTGACTGCTGTTGCCGTTCAGCTTCAGGCTGCTGGTGTCAGCAAAATTAGAAAACTGAACCCCGTTACCTGCCGCAGGAGCAAGCAGAAAGCGGCTGACATGCTTTTGCTTTTTATGGTGTTTTGCTTTGTGGTGCTTTGCTTTATGGTGCTTTATTGGGTCAAGCGCCGCTTTAACCTGCTTTCCAGACTCAGAATGAGCTTTAGAACGCTTGTTTGCTAAAGAAGTTAAGGGGTGATCGAGGGAAAAAGCTGATTTTGAAGCGTCGCCAGCTAGACGAGATTGCATTAACTTCTCGGTCGAGGAATGATTATTTGGCATCATAAAACTAGCCTGCCTCTAGGCTCTAATTGCAGCATAAGTGAATAACGTTCAGGACAGCTTAAATAGCTCTTGAAAACCATTGCGATCGCAGTAAAGGCAAAACGCAATGGGTGGTAGAAGCATGTCCCTGTCTGCATGGAGCTAGAAGATGCGAGTTATGCCAGCCAGAACACAGTGGATTGGTCATACCATAGCCAATCTGTAAGCAGTTCCACGGGCGAGTTATAAGGCATTTACCCAGTCTTTACACTGTGTCGCCCTCCAAGAGGACTCTGTGAAGTCTGAGCTTGCAGTCCGTTGCAATCACAGACTGCGACTGTAGCCGGAGAGTTTCTTGAACTGTTCAGAAGAAAAACTCAGGCAAAAGATAGAACTTTTTAAGACAGCGATCGCCAGACTCGGTACTCTAAGTAAGGAAGTCAGGAAAGTTTTTCATGAGGAAGGTTAGCTACCGTGAAGATCATGATTGAAGTGTTGCCTACCAAAGCCGAGCTAATCGATCGCAGCTTGCAGATTATTCTAGAAAAGCTCCAGACCGCGATCGCAGAGCGGGATCAGTTTACGATCGCGCTTTCGGGTGGCAGTACGCCCAAGCCTCTGTATGAGGCGATCGCAGCTCAAGATCTGCCGTGGGACAAAATTCATGTCTTTTGGGGCGATGAGCGCTATGTGCTGCCCACCCATCCCGACAGCAACGAAGGCATGGCGCGGCAGGCTTGGCTCAACAAAGTGCCGATTCCGCCTGCCAACATTCACTCCATGCCAACTGACGAAGCCGATCCGACTGTGGCTGCCGCTAAGCATGACCAACAGCTTCGTGAATTCTTTAACGTACAATCCGGAGAAATCCCGATCTTTGATGTGGTGTTATTGGGAATGGGTGATGATGCTCACACTGCTTCGCTGTTTCCGCATACGCCAGCCTTGCAGGTGCGCGATCGCCTCGTGACGACTGGCAGCAAAGACGGTCAGCCCCGGATTACCTTTACAGTGCCGCTGATTAACCAAGCGCGCTGGGTGCTGTTTGTGGTGGCAGGAGCCAGCAAACAGCCCGCACTGGCAGAGGTCTTTGCGCCAGAAGCCGATCCGATGACCTATCCATCGCGGCTGATTCAACCGACGGATGGCGAACTCTGGTGGCTGTTAGATCAGGCAGCAGGGCAAAATGTCAGCCAAGCCTGATCTCAGCCAAGCCTGATCTAAGATGGCGATGTTTTAGTGTTGCAAATTCACTCATTTCCTACCGCTTTAGAGGAAAATCATTACTAGAAGTGATTTATCTGCAATTCAGTTCATTGATCGGGATTCACGGGAGAAATGCATGATCGTTTGTCCAAATTGCAACCACCAAAATCCAGATGCTGCCACCCAGTGCGAAGCCTGCTATACGCCGCTACCCGCGATGATGGCTTGCCCCAACTGCGGTGTGCCTGTGCAAACTGATGCCAGCTTTTGCGGTCAGTGTGGGTTTAACTTGCAGGCAGCTCCAGAAAGTTCAAGTGCTCCAGCTAATCCGCCCACCAGTGAGGCATCCAACGCCTCAGCCAATGTCTCATTGCCGCCCACCCTTTCTCCCGATTTTCAAATTCCCGATCTGCCGCCCGTAGAGCCGTTGATTTCACCAGAGCCGATCGCCGGAGTCTCGCTCCCCGACGAAAGTGGCAATGTCATCGAGCCTCCAGCAGAACATCCAGCAGCGCCCCCAGCAGAACTAGAGCCGATCGCTGAAGCGCCTGCCCCTGCTCCCCCGTTGCCTATCCCACAAGCCGCACCGATGTCACCCCCCGCTTTTTCTAATTCGCCTGGTATTTCCAGCACCCAGCTCCAAACTCAAGTCGCTCGGCTGCTGCATGTCCAAACCAATACGACGATCGAGATCCCCACGACTTTGACCGTGATTCACATCGGCAAGCCCAACGATCGCATCCCGCCCGATGTCGATGTGTCTGGCTTCCCCAACTCAGAAATCGTCTCGCGCATCCACGCGGATATCCGAGTTGAGGGCGATTTGTACTACCTCGAAGACGTAGGCAGTTCTAACGGCACTTACG
>JBBSFA010000391.1:0-4346 GCA_038239185.1 Elainellales cyanobacterium
GTTGAGTAGGGTGCTGATCGTAGTCTGGTGGGAGAACGAGTCCATAGTGGCGCTGGCTGTTCAGAACGGTGCTAGTGTAGGTTTCCATCTGGCTGTTCAGCATTGCGATCGCCTCTGGAGAGGGTGAAGCAGCCGTAAATCGATGGGAGGAAGCCGCAGAAGAATCACTGGGCGGCGGTTGAGTAATGAGTTGGGCGGTGGTGGATGGGTCGTCAATGGCTTGATCAAAGCTACTGGCTTGAAGCGCTTGCCAGCTTCCACTTAGGAGTATGGCGCTGAATGCCAGAACCGTACTCTTAAGAAAACGTTTGATCATGAGTTGCTCCTTGCCTGCTTTGAATTTCTGGCTCTGGTGAAAGCGACTTTAGCCAAGTCGCGATCGCTTCATTAATCTGCTCTGGATACTCCGCCATCACCACATGTCCTGCCTCTGGAAGATGCAAATGTTGGCTAGGCGTGAAGTGAGAGGCTAGCTCTTTACCCATCTGGAAGCTAAAAGTTACATCCTGTCCGCCGCTGATCACCAATGTCGGAATCTGGCGATTGATCGATCGCTTGCGCCGCTCGAAAAAGTTATACTTCCAGAAAATTTCCAGCGCTCTGTAGGGGTGATGCTCAACTGGAATAGGGCTTTCAGCGAAAAATTGCTGCACGCCTTGATGCCGCTGCGTACTGGTGAGTTGTTGGGTCAACTGCTGGGCGGACGGCAGCCGATACAGATGCCGTCCGCCCCAAGTCAGCGCTTTGATCAAGGGGATTTCCCACCACGGGGCAAGATTATGAGTGCCGCCGCAAATCAAAATCAATCCGCTGACGGGATGCTGCTGCGACCACTCCAAGCCGATCGGCACTCCGTAGCTATGACAACACAACACAGGGGCATTGATCTGAAAAGAGTGTAGTAATCGGGTCAGGTCGCGGCAATGTCGTCCAATCGAGTAGCGGGCATAAGGGAGAGACTGCCCATGTCCTGCCAAGTCATACGTCAGATTCTCCCAGCCTTGAGCGCATGAAAATTCATACTGCGATCGCCAATTGAAGCGATTGCCCAATCCTCCGTGCAAAAACACGATCGCTGGAGTCTGCCCTGAAGTCTGTCTGGGACTGTGGCAAACCCGTAACTCTACACCTCGTCGGAGCTGAAACGATTTTCCTGCGAGGCGATCGTCTGGCGATTCAGCCAAAGATTCCGGTTTGAATGACGAGGAGTCCACCATAATCTCAGGAACGAGTCTTGGGCTAAAGCTGAGTCTGGTCTTAAAGCTTGCTGTCGATCAATTTGCCACCCTTCGTCATCTGGAGCTTGCGCCCTCGCCACTCGATCGTATCTCCCATAAAGCTATAGCACCACAGTCCAAAGCTCATGAGATCGCGTAAAGGGGTGAACACCAGCCACTTTTTCGCCACAGCATCTTGCAGATAAATCACACCGATCAGTCCTGCCATTGTATATCGCACCAGCCAGGTGATGCCAACCACGCTCCAGCCCACGATCGATCCACCCGTTGCCCAGAGAAACAGCAGGCTAGAAAGCGTTCCGTAAGTAAAGATTAAGCCGAAGTAGCTGTTAGGACGGGCGAAGCGAGTGCCCCGCGCCCAGCGAGTCTGATGATGTAGCAGATCGGTCAACGTCGCGGCAGGCATGATGTGACTGACAACATAGTGGGAGAGCACGACTTGATAGCCAGCTTGAGCAGGTAAATTGCCGAGCTGGAAGTCATCTTCCAGGTAATCCGCCACAGCCGCAAAGCCGCCGATCGCCTCCAGTACCGACTGCCGAATCACGATCGTTGCACCCAGCGCAAAAGTCATCCCTTCGAGCTGACGAGCGACCAAAACAGAAGGCAAAAACTCAGTGGAAACGCCCAATGCCTCAAAGGTAGAAATCCAGCCTTGGGCTTGCGATCGATAGGCACAAGTGACCACGCCAACTTTTGGATCGCTCAACGGTTGGATCACTTGCTGCAAGTAGTCTGAACCCACCGAGATATCGCTATCTGCAATCAGCAAAATATCATACTTGCCTTGAGTTGCCGCATTGATCAGGTTGCTCACCTTCAGATTCGTTCCATGAACGCGATCGCTAACAACCGCTTGAATATCTACGGTCGGAAAATCTTGAATCAGCTTTTGAATAATAGCAACACTAGAATCAGTCTGGTTCTGAATCCCAAAAATAATCTGATAGTTCGGATAGTCTTGCCGACAAAATGAGGCAAGGTTTTCGTAGGTGCGATCGTCCGATCCACAAATGGGCTTGAGGATCGTAACTGCTGGATGAAACGTTAAATCGGCTTGAGTGGACTGAATTTTAGATTTTACAAAGAACTGAATTGCCGCATAAATTGCCAGACAATAGTAGACGATCGCAGAAACGCTGAGCAACAGGAACAGATAAACCATAATCACTCGCTAAGATTCAGAGGCTAAGCTTCACCAGAGGACGAAAATAGCTCCTGCCAATGGCTATAGTTTGTCAACTCAAAGCCATTTTCAGCAATGCAGGCTCGCACGCGATCGCTCATCAAGGCTTGCATCTCGGTTTCCCCTAATCCCAGCGGTGCGTTGCTAGGATCGCCTTCTACAGGAATGGCGGGGTGAGAATAAATTTCCACTCGCTCTCCTTGAATTTTGGGCAGCAAATTCAGCAAATAATGTTCGTCCATCCGACCGCTTTGCAACAGTCCATAAACGCGATCGACATAGTGAACTCCTTTAGCTTTAAGCAGGCTTTCGCCATACCACCGCAAGCCTGTGAACACGAACGACCAGATGAGTTTAGTTGCCAAATCAGTCGGATCAATCTGCAACGTCGATCGCAGTTCTTCCGACGGAAGCCGAATCACTTTGATGTCAAATTCATCGACCAGCTTAATGATCTCGCGCAGCACAACCGGGTGGGAGTGATGATGCAGATGACCATCCACATGGGCAAGCGTTAACCCAGTCTGGCGAAACTTTTCTAGCTGAGCGCGAATTTCTAGCGGCAATTCACGCCGCGCTGCCCGATCGAACTGATAGCGCAGCCCAACCTGAAACGGTTCATCTGGAAACTTGCCTGCCGCATCAACCAGATTAGGAATTCGCTCAGGTGGCAGCACCGATCGCCCACAGCCCAAAGTCAGGTGCATCCCCACGCCCAAATTAGGATGCGCTTTGGCTAACTCCACTGCCTCTTCAAATGCTTCTCCAGTCACCATCAGGCTAGCACTGGTCAGCACACCCTGCTCATGTGCTGCAATGATGGCGCGATTGACTCCTGTGGAGAAACCGAAATCATCTCCGTTGATCACCAGCGATCGTCGCCGCGATCGGGAGGGTTGCTTTAAAGCGGTAGAAGCTTGAGAGTGTGCCATATCAATTAAAAGCTAGTAAATAAAAGCTGAAGTCGGGTGAGCACTGCCCACCCGACAAGAAGGGTCTTCGGATACCCTAATGCACATGCGCTGCGGCTTGCGTGCGCCGCTCCTTCAGATAGGCGAAGAACTCGCCGCCTTCCCGCAGACGACGCACCAACATTTGTGGATCGGTGAGCATCTCTTTGACGATCGGGATGATGGCTTTAGGGCGGAAATAAAACTGGCGATACATTTGCTCGACCGCATCTTCAATCTGAGCATTTGAGAGTCCAGGATATTCCAGGGTAGAAGTTTGAATACCGGAAGTTGTAACTAAGGCACTATCGGTAAACCAACCATTTTCCTGCGCCTGCCGATACAGCTCTGTGCCGGGATAAGGAGCCGCGATCGACACTTGAATCGTATGGGGACTGATCTCGCAGGCAAACCGAATTGTTTCCTTGATCGTTTCTGGAGTTTCGATCGGCAAGCCCACCATAAACGTACCGTGTACTGTAATCCCCAGATCTTGACAGTGTTTCATAAACTGCCGCGCCACATCCAGCTTGATCCCTTTGCGGATATTGTCCAGGATTTGCTGATTTCCCGACTCAAACCCAACTAGCAGCAATCGCAAGCCGTTGTCTCGCAGTTGCTTCAGCGTGTCGTAGTCTAAATTTGCACGGGCGTTGCAGCTCCAGGTGAGCTTCAGCCGCTTCATGTGTTCACTGATAGCGATCGCCCGCTGTTTGTCGATCGTAAAGGTATCGTCATCAAACATATACTCCCGGACGCGATCGCCAAATAGCGCTTTCGCCTCTTCCATCTCTCGCCCCACCACATCGGGACTTTTGGCGCGGTATTGATGCCCGCCGATCGTTTGCGGCCATAGGCAAAAGCTACACTTTGCCGGACAGCCGCGTCCCGTGTAGAACGAGATGTAAGGATGCAGAAGGTAGCCAATGAAATACTTGTTGATGTCTAAATTTTCTGCATAGGTCGGCAGAA
>JBBSFA010000392.1:0-4346 GCA_038239185.1 Elainellales cyanobacterium
GATCCGCTCCACCAAACCCAACCAGCCGCAATCGTCCCTGCCGCCACTCGATCGGCTGCAAGACCAGCATTCCCGCCATGATCAAGACAAACTGCGGATAGAACAAGCCTTGCAGCAAAATGGCAAGCAGACAGGGAATTAAGGATTTCCAGAGCGGACGTTGTCGGCTTCGCAGCAGGTAGTAGAGAAACGCTAAAAAGCAGGGATAGAGGAACGATCGCGCCGTCCCGGAAACCAAATCATCCTGCACCCAAAGATTTTGGTTCAGAATTAAACTGCCGATAAAGCCGACGACTGGGACTGGCAAAAACTCCAGACCAATGCCAAACGCATAGACTGTGCTAATCAGCCCTAACCCCATCGGCAGAAATTTATTAAACAGCAGCGGATTAATTCCTAGCGCGGCTGGAATTCGGTAAAACGCGGCAAATCCTGGCGGGGCGATCGCTTGAAAGTAGTCCGCGATCCAATCGTGGGGAAACAGCGTTGGATCAAGATAGCGTTGCATCCAAAACACATGCTGCCGCGCATCATCCTGCACCACATAGTCAGCGCGAAAAGCCTGCTGAAGTCCCAAACTGCCAAACAGCACCGCAAACGCTAAACTCAGCACCAGCCAAAAGATCACCGTCGATCGAGGCACTTTATCGATCGGGGCGGTGAGGCGGCGTAAGAAGGAAATCAGCATGAATTTAAAACTTAAATCTATACGCCTGCCGCTTTGACATACTCCAGCACGATCGGGGTGAGCTGCTCGACTACTTGCACCGTGAGGGCGCGATCGAACTCACTCCAAACGCGGGGATGTCCAAAGATACAAGGCTCCAAAATGCCCCAGAGTTGCCCATCTTGCCGCAGATGAGCATGAACCAGCGCTCGATGCCCAAAGTCTTTCCGCTCATACTCAACGTTGAGGACAGATGCACCTGCGGTTTCCACATCTTCGACAAAAATGGAGTCTTCCGCTCTGAGTGCGGCTGCAAACAGCGGATCATATTGCTCCCACTCCTGCTCTTTATCCCATCCCATCGTGGTTACATCAGAAAATTCATCGCTGCGCCGCCAGCAAAATACCCGATATAGACGAGTTTGAGGATTTCGCACCATCAAAAAGCAGCGATCGGCTTGTAGCATGTCACAAACCGCAGGCAGCACCGCTTGAAAAACAGCTTCTGGCTCAGATTGCTCTGAGAAAGCGGTTTTGATAGGTTGAGGCAGAGGAATCGGAGTCATTAGATGCTAGAGAGACGATGATTAAAGCAAAACAAGATTAAAGCAAAACAAGATTATCTCATCCTTCAAAAGTACTGTTGGGGCTTGATGCCTCGCCGCGATCGCGTCAGAATGTTAAGAAGTATGTTCTTCTGGTTTCGCCGCCTACCCCAAGCCACCCCACCTCACATTATCTCGCACTCCATCTTTTCTGACACTCCACCTCGATTAGCACTTTAACTAGCTTGATCTCATGGTTCTGTCCCCGCCGTCTTCCAGTCATTTGCCTTCTAGTGCTCCAACTTCTAGTTCCTCCAATTCTGCCAGCCCGGAGTTTGACCTTGCGATCGCGGGTGCTGGAGTAGCAGGGCTGACTTTGGCTTGCGCGCTTAAAGATGCCGGACTCAAGATTGCGCTGATCGAAGCCCAGCCGCGCGAAGTTGGATTAGGGCAGCGCCGTGCCTATGCCATCACGCTAATGTCGGGACGCATTTTTCAGGGGTTGGGCGTTTGGGATGAAATTTTGCCGCATATCAGCACTTTTCAGCAGATTCGCCTCGCGGATGCTGAGTATCCTGCCGTTGTAAATTTGCGATCGGAGGATTTGGGCACGGCTGAATTGGGCTATGTTGGCGAGCATTGCGTTTTGGTCAAGGCTTTGTTGGATCGGTTGCAGGCGGCTGAGTCAATCACTTGGTTTTGCCCAGCAGAGCTGCAAGCCGCAGAATACCAGAAGACTTCGGTAGAGCTGACTTTGTCGATCGCGGGTGAGCTTCAGCAGGTGCGATCGCGGCTGCTGGTGGCTGCGGATGGAGCGCGATCGCCGATTCGGCAGCAGGCAGGCATCGGCACGAAGGGCTGGCAGTATTGGCAATCCTGTGTCACTGCCGTGATTCACCCTGAACAAGATCATCAAAATATTGCGCGCGAACACTTCTGGCAAAGTGGTCCTTTTGCCTCGTTGCCTTTGCCCGGAAACCGCTATCAGATTGTCCTGACGGCTCCTCATGCGGAAGCCCAGCGCTGGCTGGAAGCAGACGAAGCCGAGTTTTTGGCTGAGCTAGACCGTCGCTACGCAGGGCAGTTGGGCAAGCTGGAGTTGGTGAGCCGCCGATCGCTGTTTCCGGTGCAATTGATGCAGAGCGATCGCTATACGCAGTCTCGCCTAGCGCTGGTGGGTGATGCGGCACACTGCTGTCATCCGGTGGGCGGACAGGGGATGAATTTAGGAATTCGCGACGTGGCGGCTTTGGCGCAAGTTCTGACGGCAGCGAGTCAGGGCGGTGAGGATATTGGTAGCCTTGCAGTTTTGCAGCGCTACGAGCGGTGGCGCAAGCTGGAGAACTTGACGATTTTGGGCTTTACCGATTTGCTCGATCGCGCTTTTTCTAACCAGTGGCTACCGTTTGTGGCAGTGCGTCGGTTGGGACTTTCTGTCATGCGTCGTTTCCGTCCGCTTAAGTTTATGGCGCTCTGGCTAATGACAGGGGCGGCTGGGCGGCGTCCCGAACTGGCGAAGCGCTAGGCACAATCTAGAAAGCAAGACCAATCAGGCGATACGATTGACTCTCGATCAAAATGTATAGACCTAGCCCAATGAGTACCCAGGGAACTAGCTTCTCGCCATAGCGCGACAGCAGAGGCGCGATCGCAGGCTGGCGGGCAATCTGCTGAGCGATGTAGCACCAGATGCCTATCAGGACAAAGTACACCGCTAAGATGACGCTGAGTGAGGCGAGATTGCTGCCCGCAAACAGCGGCACATAGATTCCCACATTGTCGCCGCCATTGGCGATCGTCACGGCTGCAACGCTGTAGGTTTGGGGAGAGAGCCAGCTAGTCAATTTGGATTGCTTTTGCGATCGCAGGAATTCCGCTGAAACCGCCTGAATTTCTTCGTCTTCGGCGGGTCGGACTAGCTTGAGGATGCCGATCGCGATCGGCAAGAATCCCAGCAAGCCAATCCAAGCCTCCGGAATCAGCAGCCCCCCAAAAAAACCGGGCATGCTGAGCAGTACCAGTCCGGCAAATCCCAAATATTGCCCAATGACGATATGACGCACCCGCAGTCCGGCGTTAACCTGGCTGAAAAAGAGCATTAGGAGCACGATATCATCGATATTCGTGGCGATAAAAGAAGTGATTCCGGCAATCAGCGCTTGAGTCAGCAAAACTTGGATAGTCTCCCGCTAAGATTCCTCTAGTTTGGCGCGGAGTTGCTCTAGCTCATCGTCAACCTGAGCGCTAGCTGAGCTACTGAGAGGTAGAGTTTTAGGGGCGTTCCCTGAAACCAACTGCGCCCGCAATGCGGCTAGCTCATCGTCCACATTGCCGCTTTCCAGCGCTTTGAACTGTTGTTCGATCGGATCGCCTACGTTGAGTTCAGCGATCGCCTCTGACTGTGCTTCTAGCTGCACCACTTTTTCTTCCATCCGCTCAAATGCCGCCATCGCTTTGCTCGTGCCGACGCGATCGAGCATTTCATTGAGCTGCTGGGAGGCTTTGGCAGAGCGGGCGCGGGCAATGTACATCTCTTTTTTGGTTTTTGCCTCAGACAGCTTGCTTTCTAGCTTGGTCAAGTTTTGCTTGAGCTGCACAACCACGGCGCTTTGCTGCTGGAGCTGAGACTTTAAGGCTTTGGCAGTGTCTTGGTAAGACTGACGACGAGTTAATGCCTCACGCGCCAAGGGTTCATCGTCCTTCTGCATGGCGAGCTGGGCGCGGCGATACCACTCTTCTGCGGTAGTTTCCGCCTGAGAAGCCTGTCGTTCTGTGCGCTTTTGGGTGGCGATCGCCTGTGCCACCGCTTGGCGCACCTGAATCAAATCGCTCTGCATCTCCGACACAACCTGTTCCAGAATCTTCTCTGGATCTTCGGCTTGATTGACCAGACTGTTGAGGTTGGCACGAACGACCCGCCCAACGCGATCGAATAATCCCATAGCAGACACTCCAGCAAGGCAAGGGCTTTTGTTTTATCCTAACGGGTTGTCCAGGGCAAACGCATCTTATTCGAGCAAGACCTTGAGCAAGTAGTCTTCATCCCACCCTGCCCGCAGTCGCTTGTTCTTGATGCCGAGTTTTGCAGTGGTCTCTTGAGTCAGTAAGTTGAGGGCAATGTGCCGCACCACCGC
>JBBSFA010000393.1:0-4341 GCA_038239185.1 Elainellales cyanobacterium
CGAAACGCGGGATGCTTCGATTCGCGACTATGCGGGATCGCTGCATATTTCGGCAGTTGGCTCGTTGGGCGAACATTCCGTCAGTGGGGCATTGCTGGGCGACAAGGAGATTCGGATTACCAGTCTGGATGAGTTTCCGATCAACGTGCCGCCAAGCCGCTATATGGTGTTCACGATGCACCGCGACATGCCGGGAATCATCGGCAGAATTGGCTCATTGCTGGGCGGCTTCAATGTCAACATTGCCAGTATGCAGGTGGGTCGGAAGATCGTGCGGGGCGATGCGGTGATGGTGCTGAGCATTGATGATCCGCTGCCGGATGGAATTCTGGAAGAGGTAACGCAGGTGGCAGGCATTCGCGATGCCTATACGGTGACTTTGGCAGAGGTTTAAGATCACGATTCATTGCAAAATGCGGGCGCAAGCGTTGCTTACCCCCGCATTTTGCTTTCCAGCTTGCGTAGGACGCGTTAGCGTAACGCATCGTTCCCAGAGCTTGATGCGTTACGGCTAACGCCTAACGCATCGTACAAAATTCGAGGTTATTAAATTCTCTACTCCTTAGCTTAGCCCTTCCCTTAGCTGTTGATGTGCAGCTTCCAGCGCTTCTGGCAGCTTGGACGCATCTTTGCCGCCTGCCTGCGCCAAGTTAGGACGACCGCCGCCGCCACCACCGCAGAGTTGAGCGATCGCCCCAATGAATTTGCCTGCCTGCAAGCCCTTGCTGTTCACCCCTTTGCTAAAGGCAGCCACTAGACTGACCTTGTCGGGTTCAATCGCTGAACCCAAGACCACCGCGCCCTCGCCTAGCTTTTGCAGCAGCCGCTCTGCCGCTGTTTTGAGCGACTCGGCATCTACGCCCTCCAGGGTGGCAATCACGACTTTGAAAGCGCCGATCGCCTCGGCTTTTTCCAGGAGCTGATCAGATTTGGCGATCGCTAGCTCGGCTTTCAGAGCCGCTAACTGCTTTTGGCTGTCTTTCAATTCAGTTTGCAGTGCTGTCACCCGACTGGGCAATTCTTCCGGCTTTGTTTTGAAGCGATCGCTCAGTTCGCGCACGATCTTGTCGCGCAGGTTGAGATACTCCAATGCAGCTAGCCCTGCCGCCGCCTCGATCCGCCGCACCCCAGCCGCGATGCCTGTCTCTGAGATGATTTTGAACAGCCCGACCTCTGCCGTGTTGCCAACATGTGTCCCGCCGCACAGCTCGGTCGAAACGCCGGGAAAATCAATCACCCGCACTTCGTCGCCATATTTTTCGCCAAACATGGCAATCGCGCCTTTTGCTTTCGCCGCTGCGATCGGCATGATTTCGATCGTGGCTGGATGCGCTTCGGCAACCCAGAGGTTAATCTGTTCTTCAATCTGCTGAAGCTCTGCGGCTGTGACCGGACGAGCCAGATTGAAGTCAAATCGCAGCCGATCGAAAGCCACCAGCGATCCGGCTTGGGCGATGTTTTCATCGACAATTTGCCGCAATGCCGCCTGAAGCAAATGCGTTGCCGTGTGGTTCGCCTGAGCCTTGCGGCGACAAGCCAGATCGATTTGAGCCGTGACGCGATCGCCCAGCTTCAGCGTGCCTCGCTCTACCCGCCCATAGTGCACAAACAAGCTCCCTGCCTTCTGAGCATCCTCAATCCGCACCACCACCGCCTCGCCCGACAGATAGCCGCGATCGCCCACCTGACCGCCCGACTCCGCATAGAACGGCGTTTGATCCAGGATCACCTGCACTTCTGTCCCGGCTTCAGCGACCTCAGTTTTTTGTCCGTTGACTAGGAGCACTTGAACGGTGGCGCTGCTGCTGGCTTCGGTGTAGCCCAAAAACTGCGTCTCATCCAGTGCCGCTGCCAGCGTATCTAGAGTGCTCTGCACGGTAAGATCGATCGTTTCATGCGCGGCTTGCGACTGCTGCCGCTGCCGTTCCATCTCTGTCTCAAAGCCGTCTGCATCGACCGTTAAGCCCTGCTCTTCAGCAATCTCTTGGGTCAGCTCTAGCGGAAACCCATAGGTGTCATAGAGCAAAAAGGCATCGTGCCCGGAAATCTTTCCAGCTATCTCGGTTTTGCCCGACTTCACTTTTTCCATCACATCTGCCAAGCGCTTCTCGCCGCGATCGAGCGTTTCGCGGAAGCGGGCTTCTTCAAGCTGGAGTTCGGCTTTAATCGCTTTTTCGCGCTGCCGCACGGCTGGATAAGCCCCTTCGGAGAGGGCGATCGCCGTTTCTGCCACTTCAGCGGTGAATTCCCGCTCGATCCCAATCAGTCTGCCGTGCCGCACGACGCGCCGAATCAGTCGCCGCAGCACATAGCCACGCCCTAAGTTAGAAGCAGCAATGCCGTCTGTGATCATATGAACCACAGCCCGAACGTGATCCCCAATCACCTTCAGCGAGACTTTGGTGCTGTCGTCTGCGCTAGCATAGTCGATCCCAGCAATCTGTGCGGCAGTTTTTATGATCGGCAAAATCAGATCGGTTTCATAGTTGTTGGGAACCTGCTGAAGGATTTGCGCCATCCGCTCTAGCCCCAGCCCCGTGTCAATGTTTTGGGCTTGCAGCGGGGTCAAGTTTTCTTCAGCGTCCCGATTGAACTGCATGAATACCAGGTTGTAGAACTCAATGAAGCGAGAATCGTCCTCCAGAGCGATCGCAGCATCACCTAGTTCCGGGTGAAAATCATAGTAGATCTCCGAGCAAGGTCCACAAGGGCCCGTCACTCCGGAAGTCCAAAAGTTATCGGCTTCGTCCATGCGGATAATTCGCTGCGGCGGCACTCCTATCTGATCACGCCAGATCGCAAACGCTTCATCGTCGTCTCTAAAAACGCTAACCACCAACTGTTCGGGCGGCAGTTGAAACACCTGAGTTGATAGCTCCCACGCCCAGGCGATCGCTTGCTCTTTAAAGTAATCGCCAAAGCTAAAGTTGCCCAGCATCTCAAAAAAAGTGTGGTGGCGCGCTGTTCGCCCGACATTCTCGATGTCGTTGGTGCGAATCACCTTCTGAGAGGTTGTGGCACGCGGAAACTCAGCCTGCCGCTGCCCCAAGAAAATCGGCTTAAACGGCAGCATTCCGGCGATCGTCAGCAGCACGGTTGGATCTTCCGGCACTAGCGAGGCACTCGGCAAAATCTGATGCCCTCTAGCGGCATAAAAATCAAGAAACGTTTGTCGGATTTGAGCGCCGCTAAGAAAAGTGGACATGAGGCTGAACTTCCGTGACAGTACTGACTTCAATAAAATATAGCAATCTTGAGCGGGCAATGAAAAAAGCTTTTATTCACAACCCGCTGCTGTCGAAACCGAGACAGAACCGCAATTGCCTCCAATCTTCTATTTTCAACCCTGCGGTTGAATTCGACAAAGTTTGACAATTTCAAGTCTAGGTGAAACAATTTATACAGAAGTTATACTTAGAAACGGGCAGTCTTAAGCCACCTTAATCTATGTAACTTCACAAAAGTCTGGGGTTTCGAGCGATCGAATCTCCTCCGAAATCCGTAGGTTCTGGATTGTTAGTAATGAAAGGTATAAGTAAGTTGAGGGCTACAGGATCTATCTCTGAATCTGAGATTGTGACTAACACAGGTGTATTTAACCTTGGTAGCTTTCGCGATTCAAGATGGTAGGGTTGATAGGTTTCTAATGCTTCAGAGGCTTGCGCTAAATGAATTTATAAGATCTGAGTTCCTAACTACTAGTTGTTCTTAAACATTAATGGATGCATCAATTTTGCTAGTGGGAAATAAAAATTTTCAGACTAGCCTGCTGGACTTAATTCGCGATTTGGCGACTTTCACCGTAGCAGGAGTAGAGACTTCGCCTGCGGCAAGTCTGGCTGTGCAAACGCGGCAACCAGACTTGCTGTTGATTCAAGCGAGCCAACCGCATAGCCTGGAGCTTTGTCGTCAGATCAAGACCCAAAGCCGAACGGCTGGAATCTACTGCATTTTGATTGATCCGCTGCTGGATGCCGTCCCCGATCGCGATCGGGAAGTCAAGTCTAGGATTGAGGCATTAGAAGTCGGCGCTGATGCCTACCTCTGGCTGCCGTTAGACAATACGCATCTCCCTGCTGAGTTTCTGATCCAAAGTCGCTGGCTTCAGGCTCAAGTTCAGGCAGGGCTGCGGCAGGTACAGAATTATCGCGAACTCACCCACACCAACGATGTGCTGTCCGCGATCGCCCTCTCCGATCCCCTGACTGAGCTGAATAATCGCCGCGCCTTTGAGTGGGAATTGCCTAGGCAAATTCAAAATACTAGAAGTCGCAATGCGCCGCTCAGCATCATGATGCTAGACGTAGACCTGTTCAAGCGCATCAACGACACCTACGGGCA
>JBBSFA010000394.1:0-4340 GCA_038239185.1 Elainellales cyanobacterium
AACCTGTGGGTAAGGGCACAGGGTTAGGGTTAGATATTGTCAGGCGGATTGTGGAAAATCGTCACCAAGGCACGATCGCCCTGGAATCGCAGCCTGGTGAAACTCGTTTCTCAATTCGACTCCCCTTGCAATTTTGAACCAACCTTGTTGGCTTCGCGATCGCTGGGGTACGGGCGGGGGTTGTTAATGTGGACAGTTAGCTTTGATAGAGGTTCAAGGGTTTACTAGCTAACTTGATTAACTTTGAGCTGAGATTTAAAATTTGAGTGCTAATACCAATTTAATGTGAAGCTGCATAAATCCTTAAGAGCTGGAATCTCCGATTCATAAGCTTTTCAAGCCTTTAGGTTATGTGTAGCTTCATATAAAAATGGTATAACACTGTACAGATTGGCTCAGAACGAGCGCAACGATTGATTCTCAACCCATTGAGCCACCCAATTTGTGCTTTGTGGAGATAGGGCGATCGTGCTCAGAAAGTTACGCTACCATCAACAGATGATTGCCTTGGAATTGCAGATCGGTGAAACTTGCTTCTCAATTTGCTTGCCCACCTTGAAACTTGTCCACCTTGAAACTTGCTCGCTTAGGTGATACCCATGGCTAAACCCGTTATCCTCACCGTTGATGATGACCCAGAAGTTTTGCAAGCTGTAGCACGAGATTTGCGGCAGCAGTATGGCGATCGCTTTCGGATCATGCGGGCTGATTCTGGAGCAGCGGCGATCGAAGCCACCCAAAAGCTCAAACTCCGCAACGAGCCTGTTGCTCTGTTTCTCGTGGATCAGCGGATGCCCCAGATGAATGGGGTTGAGTTTCTTGAGCAGGCGCTAGAGATTTTCCCTGCTGCAAAACGGGCACTACTGACTGCTTACGCCGATACCGATGCGGCGATTCGAGCGATCAACAGTACGCAAATTGATTACTACCTGTTGAAGCCTTGGGACCCGCCTGAAGAGAGACTCTATCCAGTCTTGAACGATCTCCTGGATGATTGGTTTGCTAGCTTTCGTCCACCCTTTGAAGGCATCCGCGGCATTGGCAATCGCTGGTCGCCACAGTCCCATGAGATGAAGGACTTTTTAGCGCGCAACCAAATTCCGTATCAATGGTTGGATATTGAGCTATCTGAGGAGGCACAGAAGTTAGCGAATTTTGCCAACTGCGATCGCCTTTCTTTGCCGCTGGTACTCTTTAGCGATGGAGAGAGTTTGGTGCAACCATCGATCGCGGAAGTGGCTGAGAAAATTGGACTTCGCACGCAAGCAGAAAAGCCATTCTATGACCTGATCATTGTGGGCGGTGGACCTGCTGGACTTGCGGCGGCTGTGTATGGCGCATCTGAGGGACTCCGCACGGTGATGATCGAACGCGAAGCGCCTGGAGGACAAGCGGGTACCAGTTCACGCATTGAAAACTACCTGGGCTTTCCATCAGGTTTAAGCGGCAGCGATTTAGCCCGTCGCGCCGTGACGCAAGCGAGACGCTTTGGAGTAGAGATTCTCAGTCCTCAAGATGTGACAGGGATACGTGTAGAAGATCCCTATCGCTTCATCACCCTAGCTAACGGCAGTGAAATTAGTTGCCATGCATTGATTTTGGCACTGGGTGTGTCGTGGCGACGGCTGAATGTCCCCGGACTCGATCGCCTCACAGGAGCAGGCGTGTATTACGGAGCCGCGCAGACCGAAGCGATCACCTGTCAAGGCGAAGACGTTTACATCATTGGCGGTGCCAACTCTGCCGGACAAGCGGCGATGTATTTCTCCAAGTATGCCCGTCAAGTGACGATGCTGGTGCGTGGTGAGTCGCTGACCAAAAGTATGTCGCAGTATTTAATTGAGCAGATTGCCGAAACGCCCAACATCACCGTGCAGCCGCACTCCAGTGTGGTGGAGGCAAAAGGCGAAACGAGTCTGGAGGCGATCGTGATTGAGAACGCCATCACGGGTGAACTTCAAACGGTTGCCGCCATATCCTTGTTTATCTTTATCGGTGCTGTCCCGCGCACGGAATGGCTCGATGGCTTGGTGGAGCGCGACGATCGGGGCTTTGTGATCACGGGAGCTGACCTGAAAAGTGGAGATAGACGTTCCGGCGCTCATCGCCCCAAAGGCTGGAGACTCGATCGCGATCCCTATTTACTTGAAACCAACATTCCGGGCGTGTTTGCGGTAGGCGATGTCCGGCATGGCTCCATTAAGCGAGTGGCATCGGGAGTCGGTGAGGGGTCGATTTGCGTACAGTTTGTACATCAATATCTCGCCAATGTCGGGTCTTAAAGCTCAGCTTAATCATCTCGATCGAACTATAAACTGCAAAATTTTCGCCTAAATACTTCAATTGAAAGCCTTGCACTGCCAGAGTTAGGCTAAGCTACCCAAACAAATTGGTAAAACAAAGATGTATGTACACGGTAGCGAGTTAAGGAGGTCAATATGGGATCAGAAGGAAAATTAAGTTCAATAGGAACACCCGTATCCGATCTTGAAATAGATACAACCCTTGTCTACAGCTTATTGAAAGATCAGCACCCAGATCTAATGCACCTACCGATTTATCTGGTTGACGCTGGTTTGGACAATGCCATGTTCCGACTGGGAGATAAATTGTCTATCCGACTTCCACGTCGAAAAGTAGCAGCAACACTTATTGAAAATGAACAGACCTGGCTTCCACTCCTAGCAAATCGGCTTTTTATCCCTGTTCCAACTCCTTACAGATTAGGGAAGCCAGCACTGGGCTACCCTTGGCGATGGAGTATATTACCATGGCTGGCTGGTATGCCCGCTGATCAGGATGAACCTCATGCAAATCAGGCAAAACGCTTTGCTTTATTTCTACGGTCATTACATGTGCCTGCGCCATTCAATGCGCCCCTAAATGCAGTACGTGGCGTACCGTTGAATCAGCGGGCGGCTTCTGTGGAAGAACGAATGCAACGGCTTGAGGTAAAGACTAATCTGATAACGCAAACGATTAAAAACACTTGGAATACCGCTTTGAACATGCCTGTTGACGTTGAGGCAAAATGGCTACATGGCGACCTTCACACACGCAACATTCTGGTCGAGAACGGTGTGATCACAGGCATCATTGATTGGGGCGACATTACATCAGGTGATATTGCAACTGACCTTGCTTCGATCTGGATGCTCTTTTCTGATCAAAACGCACGCCGACAAGCGATCGCAGAATACGGTAATGTCTCTAACGCGACCCTACAGCGCGCTAAGGGATGGGCAATACTTTTTGGTGTAATGCTGCTGGATACAGGATTGGTTGATCATCCAAGGCACGCGGTAATGGGAGCGAGAACATTACATCGTGTTATTGAGGATGGATAACAGACTATGCGAAAGTTTTTTCCAGTACATTACCGTTAATAATTCTGTATACAGAATTATCTTTAAAGAATTAACCCTACTCTTATGAAAATTGATACCTTACGTCAAGTAACGCTGTTCTCAACTTTGAGTGATGAGCAGTTACATTGCATTGCGGGACTAGGAACCGAAATCAAGCTCGATCGTGGCACTAAAATTGCCAACCAAGGCGATCCACCTGATGGTTTCTATATCATTCTCGAAGGGCAAACCGAGTGGACACGCAACGTCAATGGAGAGATTGTTCCGGCAGTAACATTGAGTACAGGGGAGATCTTTGCCGAATTGATTTTACTACTGGATGAGCCATACCCGACCAGCGGCAAGGCAATCACTGCTGTAACGCTGTACAAGCTCACACCCGACGACTTTTGGAAAATGCTGGAACTGTGCCCTAATGTGATGCGACAAATTCTTAAAATTGCCGTGCAGCGATCGCAAATCCACGAGACCGTGACGCAACAGCAGGCAAAATTGATTTCGCTGGGCACATTATCGGCGGGTCTTGCCCACGAGTTGAACAATCCTGCTGCTGCCGTCCGCAGCAACGTCAAAAACCTGGAAGTAGCCTTACAAACCCTACCCTCATTGGCACTCAAACTGCACCAGCAACCCCTGACAGAAGATCAGATCGCCTTTTTGAGCGACCTGTATCACAAAGCGACGACGACCGCGCTCGGTGCCACTCCACTTGATGCGATCGCTCAAAGTGAAGCAGAAGATGCCACCATAGAGTGGCTCGAAGCGCATGAGGTAGTAAACGCCTGGAAGCTGGCTCCCATGCTGGTGGCTGCTGGGTTGGATGCATCGCAGTTAGAGGCAGTCACTACCCATGTCACGCCCGATTGTTTAGGCTGTGTGTTGACCTGGCTAGAAGCTACACTCACGAGTATCAAGCTGCTAGAAGATATTAAGCTCGGCTCAACGCGGATTTCTGAACTCATCACCGCGATG
>JBBSFA010000395.1:0-4331 GCA_038239185.1 Elainellales cyanobacterium
AATTACACACACCGGCCAAAATTTAGATTTTTTGCTATCGCTAACGTTTTCGCCTGAAAAACCCGGGGATTTTGGTGCAAGTCACCAACTGCCGCTGCCTACTGACCCTATCCGCGATCGCCAAACTATAGGCTCGCTTAGATAGCAGATAGCCTCTAAGTCGAAGCGTCTTTGTCGCGTCGCTTGATGATGGGCTTAGAGATTGGCTCCTTGCGCTCGCTCTGCTCTGGACGCTCAACCCGATCGCGCTGGGTGGGACGACTGGGGCGCTCGCTGCCGCTGCGCTGAGGTGGGCGAGGTGCGCCCCCTTCGCGGGTAGGTCGTCCGCTGCCTTCGCGGTTGCTCCAAGGCTTTCTGACTCCACCACCCGGAGCACCTCGGCGCATTCCACCTTTGGGGCGATCGCCACCGCCTTTCTGCGGCGGCACAATTTTGATCAGCGAGGCATCCTGGATCACCAGGACATCTGCCTCTCGATGCACGTTAAAGTCCCAAAAATAGCCCACTACTTTGCCTTCTAGTTTGCCTTTGAGGACGACCTTGAAGGCTTTAGGATCGGTGCCTTGGCGAGGTGCGCGGCGAATTTTGACTAAGAGCTGTTCGTTTTCGGGCACATGATGAACGACCTCGCCCCGGACGGAGAAGTAGCGATCGTTCAGGTCAAGGGTATCGTCTGGTGCTACGGCTTCAACTGCTTCAACTTCAACTGCTTCAACTTCAACTGCTTCAACCTCGGAGGCTTCGACTTCTGTAACTCCTTCTTCAACTTCAGCAGCTTCAACTTCAGCAGCTTCAGTAGCTGCCTCAGTCTCCTCAGGTGCCTCAGTCTCCTCAGTCTCCTCAACCTCAGACTCTTCAGCGTCTAAAGAGTCTCCCTTCTTCAAATTTTCGGGTTCCCAAACGCCAACGATTTGGACATGCAGGCTATACTCTCTTTCGTTTGTGCGGGGATAAACGACCCAGAGATGCGGCTGCTCTAAATTCAAGTGCTTTTTCACCAGGCTCATGACCCGTCCTAGCAGCACTGCATCGATCGCTGTCCCGTCATCCGTGAACAACGTGCCGCGAGTAAACTGCTCCTCAGAGGGCTGGTACTTGCCGCGAACCAATCCGATCGCGCGATACTGCATCGGCTCACTGGCAGGCGGAATCGGCTGCTGACGAGAGATGGCTACCGCAGCTTCCTCGGTGGCGGGTTCGGGCGCGGCTGGCGGAACCGAAGCCTCACTTGCCTGAGCGCTTTCTGGGGCAACTGCCTGAGCTTTGGGCTGAGCGCTTGCTTGGGGATCTGCCTGAGCTTTCGCCTGAGCATTACTTGCTTGAGCATTACTTCGGGGGGCATGAAGGCTGCTCGGCGGCTTGGGTGGAACCGGATCGGCGGGAGAATTAGACTGAGCAGGAACCGTAGATGACATGACTTCTGGTGGGATAGGAGGAGCGGAGGGAGCGATGAGAGGTGAATCGATATGCTGATCCATTATCGTTTCTGCTGACGACGGGGAGGAAGAAGCTGAACTTGCCGCAGCGCTTGCCGCTGAGCTAGTTCGTGTCTTTGAGGACGAAGTCGCTTTAGGCGATCGAGGAAGTTTGTTCTCATCAGAACTCATAGAGCCTCCAAAAAGCGATAGCACGTCGGCTGCCGTTAATCCATTGGCTTTGCCAGCGACCAACAGAGCAGCATCAGCCTGAAAGCCAGACAACCTGACCATCCAATCCTAATGCAGGATTAAACACTAGGTTAACATCCGGGCTAAAGCTGACCTGAAATTACCCTGCTAAAACAGCGCGGGCTTGTCCCAGGTGGACTTCATCCACTCTGTTTATACAGCGCTCGATCGAGGAAATCAGGCATTTCTCTGGCTCTAGCTGCGACATTTATCGTAACGACATATTTTATTGCAGATTTCTTTTTCTGTTGATCCCGATCGCCTTTCTATAAAATCAAGCAAGCGGCAGGCACTCTCATCTACACCGTAGAATGTAAAGATACTCAACAGCCCACTTCAAAAAGTATTCGATCTTATGTCAGTTTTAGCGGCGATCGCAGTTCTCGCACTCCTGATTGTGGTACATGAGCTAGGGCATTTCCTGGCGGCACGACTTCAGGGCATCTATGCCAATCGGTTTTCGATTGGGTTCGGGCCAATTTTGTGGAAGTACCAGGGCAAGGAGACAGAATATGCGCTACGAGCCTTTCCGCTAGGCGGCTTCGTTGGCTTTCCCGATGATGATCCAGACAGCGACATCCCCCCCAACGACCCCAACCTGCTGAGGAACCGCCCCATCCTCGATCGGGCGATCGTGATCAGCGCCGGGGTGATCGCCAATCTGATCTTTGCCTACGTCGTGTTTGTGACGCAGTTCACCAGCGTTGGCATTCCCGAAAAATTTGACTTCCAGCCCGGCGTGCTAGTGCCAGAGGTGATTTCTCAAGAGGCTCCTGCGGCTCAGGCGGGGGTGCGATCGGGTGACATTATTCTGGCGGTGAATCACAAAGATCTGGGTGCTTCAGATGCGGCGCTCAAATCGCTGATGGATACAATTCGGACTAGTCCAAACATTCCGGTCGATTTGACGGTGAAGCGGGGCGATCGCCAGCTTGACCTAACCGTCACGCCCAAAGCCGGAGACGATGGTGTGGCTCGGATTGGGGTTCAGCTTGCGCCGAATGGCAGCATCTCCCACTATCGTCGTCCTACGGGGATTGGGGAAGTGCTGAGCCTCTCAGCCGATCAGTTTCAAAATACGCTGGTGCGGACGGTGCAGGGGTTCTGGATGCTGATTACGAACTTTGCGGCAGTTGCCAACCAGGTGGCAGGGCCAGTCAAGATTGTGGAGCAGGGCGCGGGTTTGGCTGCCGCAAACGCCAGCAGTTTGTTCCCGTTTACGGCAATTATCAGCATCAACCTGGCAATCATCAACATTTTGCCGCTGCCTGCGCTGGATGGCGGTCAGCTAGTCTTTTTGCTGATCGAGGCTCTGCGCGGCAAACCACTACCTAACCGCATTCAAGAAAATGTGATGCAGACGGGCTTAGTGTTGCTGCTAGGGTTAGGTGTATTCTTGATTGTTCGAGATACGACTCAGCTAGCTGTGTTTCAGCGATTATTTCAATAGCTTGGCGGTTATTTCGAGCGGTGGTTCCTGTGGATTCTCGTAAGCTAGCTCCCAAAAAACAGCGATCGCTGGAGATTTTGATTCGGCTCAAGCGCCTTTACCCAGAAGCCCCCTGCACGCTGAATTATCAGACTCCCGTGCAGCTCATGGTAGCGACAATCTTGGCGGCTCAATGCACAGACGAGCGGGTGAATTTGGTCACCCCTGCGCTGTTTGCCCGCTTCCCAGATGCGATCGCGTTTGCCAGTGCCGATCTGCTAGATCTGGAGACCTTGGTGCGATCGACCGGGTTTTACCGCAACAAAGCCAAAAATATCCAAGCTGCCTGCCGCCTGATTGTGACGGAGTTTGGCGGGCAAGTGCCGCAGCGGATGGAAGAACTGCTGAGATTGCCCGGTGTGGCGCGTAAGACGGCGAATGTGGTGCTGGCTCATGCGTTCGGCATCAACGCAGGTGTGACGGTGGACACCCATGTGCGGCGGCTAACCAATCGGCTGGGGCTGACGCAAGAGGTCAATCCGATCAAAATCGAGCGGGATTTGATGAAGCTGTTGCCGCAGCCCGACTGGGAGAATTGGTCGATTCGGCTGATCTATCATGGGCGGGCGGTTTGCAATGCCCGCAGTCCTGCCTGCGATCGCTGCCAGCTTGCCGATCTCTGCCCTTCGTTCACTCCGGCTCAGGTTTAAGGGATCGATCGGGGATTTGTTAACTCTCTTAATATCTCGTAATTTTTCTCTACACTAGAAAGGGAAAGAAGTTGACCTGATTGCTCTTATGCTGCAAACGACGCAACGAAACAAGCTAGATGAAAGCGACGATGCTCTGTTTTACGATTCGCCGCGCTTCGTCACCCATGTCGATGAAGGCTTTATTCAACAGTTGACCGATTTGTATCGGCAGCGGCTCACGCCCAACAGTCGCGTTCTCGACCTGATGAGCAGTTGGGTCTCGCATTTGCCTGAAGAAGTGGCTTTTGAGCAGGTGGAAGGGCATGGGCTGAACGCAGAAGAATTGGCTCGCAATCCTCGCTTGAATCACTATTTTGTCCAAAATCTGAACCAGAATCAGCTCTTGCCGCTGCCCGACCAATCGTTTGATGCCGTGCTGAATACCGTTTCTGTGCAGTATTTGCAGCGCCCTGAAGCTGTGTTTGCTGAAATTTACCGCATCCTGAAGCCGGGTGGCATTGCCATTTTTAGCTTTTCCAATCG
>JBBSFA010000396.1:0-4330 GCA_038239185.1 Elainellales cyanobacterium
AACCGCATTGCCAATCACCGTTTGAGGATCTAAATGGCTTTCGCTATCATGACAACTGGTTGCGTAATTTGCTGATTGCATCGTCGTTAAATGGGCGAGGAGGAGGCAAATTTATTCAACACAAAGCCAGTTAGAACCAGCGAAAACGGCGGGTCGCCAATTAGATTTTGGCGGGCAAAGACGCATCGCTCTCGCACGGTCTTGTTGATCTGGTAGCCGCCTTCCACTGGCATAAAAAAGCGCTGGAGGCGATCGGCAGAGACATCCACGACTTGGCTAGGCAAATAAATCCCCAAGCGGGCTTTTTCGATCGCCAGATCGCTGACATCTGTCGCAAAGATTTGAATTTGGGGCTGGCGCGGCTGGTGTGCCAAAAACTCTAGCAGGCAAATGGCGATCGAGTAGGCTTCTTCCCCGGTGGAGCAGCCTGCAACCCAGATCCGGATGGGCAGATCGACAGAGCGATCGCGCAGCAATGCCGGAAACACCTCGCGTTTCAAGGTTTCAAAGACTGCCGCATCGCGGAAAAAGCTGGTGACGTGAATCAAAATCTCCTGATACAAAGCCTGCACTTCTGCCAGCGATTCATGCAGATAGCGGACATAATCCGTGAGCTGATCCAAGTCATACAGCGCCATTCGCCGGAAGATCCGCCGCTGGAGGGTGGTGCGCTTGTAGTGAGTGAAATCAACCCCAGATGCCGTTTGGAGCAGCGCAAAAGGTGGAGAGAGCATTGGTTAATTCAGACGAGTCTTCTGCCACGAGGTGGGTTGCCGTCAGACTTGCCGCTGGCGTGCTGACATAGGCATGGCGGCTGATATTAGCCAGTTCGGCGGCGATCGCCTCTGGCGGCAAAATAAAATCAACTTGCTCAGTGGCGATCGCGGTGTTGGGCATACTGGTCACCTGCGCCGAGTCCTCGGATTGGGCAAAGGTAATGCCGCCCGCTGCCTTGATCGCTTCTAGTCCCTGTGTCCCGTCGCCATCCCCCCCGGACAAGACAACGGCGATCGCCTTATTGCCCCGATCTTCTGCCAAGGAATTAAAAAACGTATCGATCGCCTTGCTCACTTTCTGCGCCTTTTGCCGCCGAATCAGATGCAGCCTGCCTTGGGCGATCGTCATGACGGTGTTGGGCGGAATCACATAGACTTGGTTCGGGGCGATCGCCATGCCCGCTTGCGCTTCCTGCACGGACATTCGGGTGGTTCGCGCCAAAATCTCGCTGAGAAAGCTGGGCTGACTGGGATCTAAATGCTGCACCAGGACAAATGCCATGCCCGTGTCGATCGGCAAATGGCGAAGCAGTTGGCTAAAGGCTTCGAGTGCCTGCGGATGCCCCAATGCCCACTACCGGAAAGCGATCGGTTAATTGCCCCGTTGAGCGGTCGGGAGAGAGCTCAGGAGACGACGAAGGATTTAGAGGAGTTGCATCCTCTGATCGTGCGTCTTCTGGCTGAGGCGATCGCGGTAAGGACATACAGGTTGGACGAGGTGTGAAAGCATAAGCTGATTATATCGGTACTGAACCCTGCTTAAGTGCTACACACAACGCTCGAATGTCACGCATTCTTTAATTGAGCAGAGGCATCACCTGAGTTCAGATTGGAGTCGATTTCATGGGCTTCAAAGGAATCAGGGATACCTAGTTTTGAAGCAACTTGATCTAGGCTACAGGTCATTTCAACCTGCAAGGTTTGTGCTTGCAGCATCAGTTCTTCCTCTCGACGACGAAGTTCTTCAAATTGGAGAGCCATGGATTTTTTCCAGTCTTCAATATCGCTAGCGAGTGCTTTGTAACGCTGTCCAATATTAGTGAATTCGTGCAGCGTGTTGATAATCGGATCAATGGCAACATCCAGTCGCTGGAGGCGATTGTTAGCAGTAGTAATGTGAGCGATAACCAATGTCCCAGGCTGAAATTTGTGTGCTACATCGATTTCCATGCTCCCCTGTGTCCGCTGCCAAGAGAATTTGTCAACTTCTTTGCAGTGGAACTGAAGCAGTTGTGCTCCCCACATTGGCTTTGTCCCGATCGTTGCTAGATATCGCATTGATTAATCCCTTTTATAGTGTGAATTTTGGCTCTAGCGTTGAGTCCATGATTGACTAACAAATCTTTTCCCCTTCATACTCCCAATCCCTTCTCCCCGACTGGCAGAAGGAAATAAGGAGAGAGTTCAAAGTCCTTTGCTCTAGGAAAGGGATTTAGGGTGAGGAGATTCAAGTTTTGTCAGTCAAGCAGCTTAAGTCTTTATAGTTTTCCCAATGGAGGCTCATTCTATCCTTATAGAGTGATCAACGGTTACATTACTCAACAAAATAGATAGAGAGCCAAATCCAGATATTTAAGATGAACCTCATCTTAAACTCATCAAGCAAAGGCATTTCCCTAAGATTCTAGAATTGCGCCTGCTGGCTTCTACCCCTTTCCATTCGCGGTCGCAGATTCCGGCGATCGAGCAGGCTGCGGTGTGACAGGTGAATCCTCAAAAATATGGCGATTGGATTATGGCAAGGGGTATCCTTTGCCCTGCGACAGAAGAAGGATTTCGATTCTGCCAGCAATCGAGTTGCGATCGCGCTGTTTTCCAGAAGAGTGGTTGCGTTTGGTTCACTGATTCACTCTGATGTTTAACGGCTAAGTTGAGCAACGGTAGATAACCCTGAAACGAAGCGTAAAGACTTTGTACCGTCTGCCTCACTGTGTTGTTAGGCCGTGCCTCACCGATCACTTCTAATAAGGATCACAAAGGTTCAATTTTCACGATGCCGCCCTCAACATTATCAACTTGCAATCGATAACCGTAGAGCATCGCCATTCCTAGTAGGGGTTCGGTTTCTGATTCTGCAATATCGATCGTGCGGTACTGCCCATCCCAAATAACAGTTCCGGTGTAAAAATCAAACAAGACTTCACTGCCATCACCCAAGGTTGCCGGATTAGAGATCGTCCAAGGCAATGCAAGACGAATAATCATTTCAGATGGCAAAGACAAAAAACCATCAAATCCGGTGTCAATCACGGTTTCGATGACTTCTCGTTGCCCAGTTGAGTTACCAATCACAAGTGGAAGTGTGGCTTCACGACGCAAATTCACGACTCCGTGTATCATTAACTCTTTCTCAGACTCCGCGAACCAAAATGATAAACGGCACGATGACCAATCCGAATTCCCCAAGGCTGAGCATCGGGATTGCGTTCAAATAGTCGATCGGTTACAGCCATGACAGTTTCACCGACCTCAAAATCTCCAGTTTCGATGTCGATCGCCACAATTTTGCCCTCGTTGCCTGCTTCGACTTGCTGCCGGATACCAGAATCATAGAGTGCTTGCCCACGTCGAGCCAACTCTTCTTTGCTGTACCGTCGTTGGCGCACTGACATTGGGTTGCCCTCAATTTTAACATTGCCCCTCCATATTACCTTGAGTGACCGAAGCGGCGATCGCTGAAGAAACCGAGGAGAGCAAAAAAGGAGCAGTTAGGGTGCCTGCGTCACCAATCTATGGGCGATTGAATGCACTACATTACATCTCTACCAGTCCACAAGGTGTAGTGCAATTACCTAGCAATTCCACTACACCTTGTTATGGTTATACCAATTTAATGTGAAGCTGCATAAATCCTTAAGAGCTGGAATCTCCGATTCATAAGCTTTTCAAGCCTTTAGGTTATGTGTAGCTTCATATAAAAATGGTATTACAACGTTTGTTACAAGCGTAGAAAGCATAGATATTGGTTCAATTCAATTACTCTGGTCTTTACTATTTCATTTTTTTGCTAGCTGCCAATATCCTATTGATTAAGGCTTGGGGGGGATAGACAACTTTTATTAGCTCAAATTCAGCATCCCTATATCTAATCCATTCAAGTTGAGCATCTTGAAAAACTTGCTTTCCTTGAATATCAAGCAACTGTTCCAAATCGTTGTATCTTCTATTTAACTCTGCATCCCACTTTGAAAAGGCTTCGGACAAGCAGTGTAGTTGTTGATCTGTCGCCTCTCCTGAGGGGAGCATGTCACCTTGGCGATGAGTATAAATACTCAGATATAATCTATGCCTTGCCAGTTTAGGCTTCATCCGGGAGGATAAAAGAACTGAACTCTTCGCCGATTACAGCCATGACCCCAGAGCAAGAACAAGCCCTCCACGCTCATATTGCAGCGATCGCCCAGATTCTGTATGATGAAAGCGACCCAGCGGCAATGACGACGCTCGAAGGCATTGAGTTGACAGTACGAGAGAAGATCCAAGCCCATGTCAGTCCAGAATTAGGGGTTTTTTTATCCGCAAAGTTAGCGGCACGCAATCGGGCAAACCCCGCA
>JBBSFA010000397.1:0-4322 GCA_038239185.1 Elainellales cyanobacterium
GATCATGTCGGCGGCGATGTCAGCCAAATGCGCCTGGTTTGCCAGATAAGTTTGCAGCGCTCCAAGTGGATCAACGCTGCCGCCCGTGCCCAACTCCGGCGATCGCGATCGGGCGAGTGGACTGACTAGCTCGGCTTGAATCGTGTAGGTATGGGCAGCGCTCAGCGACTGATGCAGCAGGCTACTTTCGATCAGCGGCATTTGTTCCGCCCGGACTTGGTAGATCAGGCGCACCACGGCATCCGCGATCGGCGCTTTCTGGATTGCCTTCAGCAGTTTCGCTTGCGGATCGTCAGATGTTGCCAGATCGACCTTAATTGTGTGGAATCGCCGCACCGCCAACGGACAAAATTCAATTCGGGTCTTGCCCCGATCGATCTCAACCAGCACAAAGCCTTTCTCTTCGGTTTCTTCGCTGAAGTCCACCCGCTCAATGCTGCCGGGATAGACCACATAGGGATGCTCCGACAAAATTTGATGCCGATGCACATGCCCCAATGCCACATAGTCAAAACAGGGGCGCGCCAGCAGCGACATCGGCACATGAAAGCCTTTGCCGACCGCTAGGAAGCGCTCTGCGCCAAACCGGGCTGTATCCGTCATCAGATGCGCCAGTAGCACCGTTGGCAAAGCCGGATCGAGGCGGCGAATTTCGCCTTCCAGGGCAAGCCGCAGTCGATCGATCAGCAGTTGATTAATATCGAGCAGCGACAGACCTTCGGTTTCGGGGCGGGTAAGCAGCGTGGCGCGAGTCAGCCACGGCAGGGTAATGATCTGGATTTCGCCGCCGCGAGTTTGCAGCCGATGTGTTTGCAGGCGATCGCCCACCACAAATCCGGGCACGCCCAGAGTGCGATAAAGGCATAAACTTGCGCCGCCAATCCCTTGAGAATGCTGATCATGATTGCCGACCAGCAACACAGTGGGAATTTCGGCATCCACCAAACGGCGAAACTGGGTGGCAAAGGCTTCCTGAACAAACGGCGGCGGCGTGGCATCGGGGAAGGCATCACCGCCAAACATCACCAGATCCACGGGTTCAGCGATCGCCCGATCGATGCAGCAGCTCAGCGTTTTGACAAAATCTTCCAGACGGGTATTCAGCCCGGTTTCGGGGTTGATCTGCCCATGCGAGAACCCGCTGCCCAGATGAATATCAGAAAGGTGGAGAAGTTTCATTCGTTTCAGAGCGTGAAGTTTAGTGAATATCAGTAGAGAAAAGAACTAAATCTCTAGTGAGGGTGAAATAGAATGGGGGAAGGAAGCTATAAAGCAGCTACGAGGTTTTTAGAAGCCAAGATTTTAATTAGGTTTTTCAGAAAGTATTGCACAGATTGCTTTCGCAAAGCCCCCTCTCGCGCCACTTTCTCATCCCTGCTACACATTGAGAAAGCATAGACAGAGGATGAATGGCTTGCGGTTGCGATCGATTGCTTGAATTCACAATCGGGCTACCAGTCCGTTGATTTTCGATTGCTAATCAAAAATCCTAACCTGAGATTGCGAAGCGAAATCATTTAAAACTAAATCGATGGCGATCGCCAGGAATGAAAAGGGAACTAGCCATCATCGCTATTGAATCCGGAGAACTACCAAAATATGGGTATTACGACCACTAACCCCGCCACTGGCGAAACGCTGCAAACCTTTGAGGCGCTGACAGATGCGGCGATCGCTCAAAAGCTTGATCTGGCTCAAACTAGCTTCGAGCAATATCGTCAGACGAGTTTTGCCCAACGCGCGGCTTGGCTGAATGCGGCAGCAGACATTTTAGAGGCTGAAAAGGCAGCGTTTGCCAAGCTGATGACCCTGGAAATGGGCAAGCCGATTAAGGCGGGGATGGGCGAAGCCGAAAAGTGCGCGTTGGTTTGTCGCTACTATGCGGAACAGGGCGCGGAATTGCTTGCCGATCGACAGATTGCCACCGATGCCACCCACAGCTTTGTGCGCCATCAGCCCCTAGGCGCAATCTTGGCGGTGATGCCGTGGAACTTCCCGTTCTGGCAGGTGTTTCGCTTTGCCGCGCCAACTTTGATGGCGGGTAATGTAGGCTTGCTCAAACATGCCTCAAACGTGCCGCAGTGTGCGCTGGCGATCGAGGAAATCCTGCATCGGGCGGGCTTCCCAGAGGGCGCGTTCCAAACGCTGCTAGTGGGTTCTGACAAAATCGCCCAGATCATTGCCGACGATCGCGTCAAAGCCGCTACGCTGACGGGGAGTGAACCCGCAGGAGCCAGTCTTGCCAGTCTTGCGGGCAAGCAGATCAAGCGCGTTGTGCTGGAGCTAGGCGGCAGCGACCCGTTTATTGTGATGGAAAGCGCGGATTTGGCAGCGGCGGTTGCCACAGCGGTATCGGCGCGGATGATCAACAGCGGACAGTCTTGTATTGCCGCCAAGCGGTTTATTGTGCAAGAGTCGATCGCCGCTGAATTCACTGAGAAGCTGGTGTCGAAGTATGGCGAACTCAGAGTTGGCGATCCGATCGATCCGACAATCGAGATTGGTCCCCTGGCAACTCGCGCCATTCTGGAAGAACTGCATAGTCAGGTTCAAACCTGTGTCCAGCAGGGCGCAACTCTGCTGATTGGCGGTGCGCCATTACCTGACACCAAAGGCAACTTTTATCCGCCCACGATTCTGACCGATATTCCGCCCAATGCCGATGCCAATCAACTTGAGTTTTTTGGTCCTGTAGCGTTGCTTTATCGGGTTCCCGATCTGGATGCCGCACTGAAAATCGCCAACTGCACTACTTTTGGGCTGGGCGCAAGCGGCTGGACACAAAACGAACAAGAGCGCGATCGCCTGATCAACGAGTTAGAAGCGGGCAGCGTTTTCATTAACGGTATGGTCAAATCTGATCCGCGTTTGCCGTTTGGTGGGATCAAGCGATCGGGCTACGGGCGCGAACTGAGTGGCGAAGGAATTCGCGAATTCGTCAATCTCAAAACAGTCTGGGTGAAATAGCTGAACGAGATATCTAAATTAGCGTGATTTAATAAAACAAGTGGGAAGTGAATATGATCGAACTGAATACTGCTCAACTACTGGTAAAATGCTTAGAAAATGAAGGCGTTGAATACGTCTTTGGGCTGCCTGGAGAAGAGAATCTGCATGTTTTAGAAGCTTTACAAGGTTCTTCCATCCGGTTCATTACGACCCGCCACGAGCAGGGAGCCGCCTTCATGGCAGATGTGTACGGGCGGCTGACGGGCAAGGCAGGGGTCTGTCTTTCAACCTTGGGACCCGGCGCAACCAATCTGATGACGGGCGTGGCAGATGCGAATCTCGATCGCGCTCCCCTAGTGGCGATCACGGGGCAGGTTGGAACCGATCGGATGCACAATGAATCACACCAGTATTTAGATTTGGTGGCGCTGTTTGCTCCCGTCACCAAGTGGAATGCTCAAATTGTCCGTCCCGGCACTACGTCAGAAATCGTCCGCAAAGCCTTTAAGATTGCTCAAACTGAAAAGCCAGGAGCCGTTCATATTGACCTGCCGGAAAATATCGCGGCAATGACAGCACCCGGCGAACCGCTGCGGCTAGACGAACGGGAAAAGGTGTATGCCTCGTTTCACAGCATCGAACGAGCTGCGGCTGCGATCGCCCAAGCTAAAAATCCGATGATTCTGGTTGGCAACGGCGCGATTCGCAATCATGCCAGCGAGGCATTGACCGAATTTGCGACTCAGCTCAATATTCCTGTGGCGAATACCTTCATGGGCAAAGGGGTGATTCCCTACCGCCATCCCTTAGCGCTGTGGTCGGTGGGACTTCAGCAGCGCGATCATATTAGCTGCGGCTTCGACCACACGGACTTGGTGATCGCGATCGGCTATGACCTGATCGAGTATTCGCCGAAGCGCTGGAATCCCGACGGCAAAACCCCTGTGATTCACATCAACCAAATGCCCGCTGCGGTAGACAGCAGCTACATCCCGATCGCGGAAGTGGTGGGGGATATTTCCGATGCGCTGCGCGAAATTCTGGGACGGGTCGATCGCCAAGGCAAACCTGATCCTTATGCGGTGCATCTGCGTCAAGACATCCTCGCCGACTACGAAGAATATGCGAACGATGACGGTTTCCCGCTCAAGCCGCAAAAGCTGATCTACGATTTGCGGCAGGTGATGGGACCTGAAGATATTGTGATTTCTGACGTGGGCGCTCATAAAATGTGGATGGCGCGTCACTATCACTGCGATCGCCCCAACACCTGCCTAATCTCCAATGGCTTCGCCGCCATGGGGATTGCCATTCCGGGCGCAGTTGCCGCCAAGCTGGTTTCACCCGATCGCAAAATCGTCGCAGTCACGGGA
>JBBSFA010000398.1:0-4314 GCA_038239185.1 Elainellales cyanobacterium
ACGAGGCGATCGCAAGGAAAGGTCAACATCGCCCTGCCTTGCCGAATCGGAATTTGAAACAGACGGCGGGCGCGTTTGCCCTCCCAGTCCATCACCACTTCAAAGAGCTGGTGCAGCAGTAAATCCTGGGTGGGCACAGATAGGGTATATTCTTGCCCACCCGACAGTAAGAGGGTGACTTCGATCTGATCAGGAATCTGTTGGCGCTCGATCGCGCGAGGAGTAGATTGGATCACCATGTTCAGGACTCAAAATGATGGGATCAACAAAAGACACTACGACTGATATCACCCTAATTTCAAAAAATCGCTGAGACAAGTCAAATTTCCAACAATCTAGCCTTAATGCAAAAAGTGGCGAACCCCCGTAAGCACCATCACTAATCCCAGCTCATCTGCCACTTTGATTGAATCGGCATCGCGCAAGCTGCCCCCTGGTTGCACGATCGCCTCAATTCCCGCAGCAGCAGCCGTGCGAACAGAGTCATCAAACGGAAAGAAGCCATCGCTGGCAAGCGTTGCGCCTTTCGCTGCCTCGCCCGCTTGCTCCAAGGCAATCTTCACAGAGCCAACCCGATTCATTTGCCCTGCCCCCACGCCGATCGTGGTGCGATCGCGGCTGATCACGATCGCATTGGATTTCACATGCTTGCAAATCTTCCAGGCAAACAGCAGTTCTGCAAGCTGGCTTTCGGTCGGCTGTTTTGCCGTCACGACTTGCCACTGAGTCGCATCGCTGATCTGATCGTCGGTCGCCTGCACCAGAAAACCGCCTGCGATCGGTTTAATCTCTTGCTTTGCACCACTGATCAGATCCGGCAAAATCAGCACCCGGACTTTCGATTTAGCGCTGAGGATCTGCTCCGCTTCAGGGTCGCAGCCCGGAGCCACAACGCATTCTAAAAAGGTTTTGGTCAAAGCTGTGGCAGTTGCCGCATTGATCGATCGGTTCAATGCCACAATGCCGCCGAAAGCCGAAGTCGAGTCGGCATTGAATGCCTTTTCGTAGGCTTCCACAAGGCTGTTGCCCAAAGCCGTCCCGCAAGGATTCGTGTGTTTAATAATAGTTGCAGCCGCCTGCGAAGCTTGATCCGAGGGAAACTCTGTGATGATCCGTCTAGCTGCTTCCAAATCCACCAAATTGTTGTAGCTCAGCTCTTTGCCTTGCAGCTTTGTGGCAGATGCCCAGCCCGTTGGCGTTGCCCCAGTCTGATACCATGCCGCAGGCTGATGCGGGTTTTCGCCATAGCGTAGCGATTGCAGTTGGGTTCCACTTAAGGAGAACGAGTCAGTGAGAGATTTTGATCCCTGTCCCAAATAAGTGGCGATCGCCGCATCATAGGCGGCAGTATGCTGAAACGCTTTGAGGGCAGAGGCTTGCCGGAATTCAGCCGTAGGAGCGCCATGCTGCTGAAGCTCTGCCAGATAGTCACTATATTGATCTGGGCTGCAAAGCACCGTCAGATGCGTGAAGTTTTTAGCCGCCGCTCGGATCATCGCAGGACCGCCAATGTCAATCTGCTCGATCGCCGCTGACAGCGACACGTTGAATTGCGCGATCGTTTGCTCAAACGGGTAGAGATTCACCACCACCAGCGCGATCGGACGGATTTGGTTCGCCTCTAGCTCTGCTAAATCTGCCGCTAAATCCTGCCGCGCCAAAATGCCGCCGTGGATGCGAGGATGCAGCGTTTTGACCCGTCCGCCCAAAATCTCTGGCGATCCGGTGTAGTCCGAAACCTTGGTGACTGGGATACCTGCGGCTTGCAGCGTTTTGGCAGTGCCGCCGCTGCTGATCAGATCGAAGTCAAACCGATCGACCAACTGCTGAGCCAGCTCGACGATGCCCGTTTTGTCAGACGTACTCAACAATGCTAACCGTTTCATTTTGCAACCTTACGTTTCAACATAATCTCCTGCCAGGATCGGCGGTTTCGCTGCAAAAATCAACCTGCGGACTGGCTCCCCAAGTTCGTCGAACAGATCACAAACTCTTGTGATTTATATTACTTGACTTAAGCAAGACATGCCAAAGCGATCGTAACCTGATAGAGCTACGATCGCTTTGGCAATTGAGAAGCGAGTTAAACCAATATTTTGTCCAAAGCTTCTATGTCTGGAATGCAAAGAATATCGCGATCGCGCTGGATCAACCCTTTCTTTTCCAGTTTGCTGAGCACCCGCGTCACCGTCTCACGCGCCAGTCCGCTGAGGCTGCTCAGTTCACGGTGAGGCAGATTTGGGATCTCAATTCCTTGATCGCCCGACTTCCCTTGTCCATCCGCCAAAAACAGCAAAATATCTGCAACTCGCGAGACACTATCCGACTCGCGCAGGCGCAACCGCCGATTGACCTGCCGCAGACGGCGCGCCATGAGCTGAGCCAGTCGAATTCCTGCCTCTGGTTCAGCATGAAGCAATTGCACGAAGTCACTCGCAGGCATATTGCCAATCACAGTGGGCACAAGCGTCAAGACATCTGTAGAGCGTGGCACTTCATCCAGCGGTGCCATCTCTCCAAACAGTTCATCTTTGCCCAAAATATTCAGGGTAATTTCTTTGCCGTCTAAGTTATAGGTGCGAATTTTCACCCAGCCTTCCAGGATGAAATAGACCGAAGTTCCCCAGTCGTTCTCTAATAAGATGACTTGGTTCTGTGGATGAGTCCGAACCACGACATGGGAGATTGCCTTTTCCACAGCATCATCTGGCAATCCTTGGAAAAAGACTGCCGCACGGATCAGCGAATTGTCACGGGGGTCACGAGGATTATACCGATCCATCGAGTTAAGCTACTCCAATGGCGAAATGAAAAACTATTAAGCTTTACAGCCCGTAATGCAGCAGACAGGATTTCTACAGCAAAGGCGAAAAAGAATTTCCTCTGTGTCATCAATCACCGCAATCATAGCGCAGAGTTCAGTATGGGCTTTATACCTAACTCTAAAGCGATCGCGCCTGCCAGAGGGCAATTCTAGCCTATTTCCTCCAGCAAAAAGAGGCGCAGCGACTACGCCTCCAGTAAATTCACAATGTTTTTAAAGAAGCAGAGATCACTGATACAACGCCTGATATAAAAGCTGATATCACAATTGCGATCGGCTTGGTTGTTCATGCTAGTTGCCACCAATGCTGATCGGGGTTCCTTGGACTTCTGCTTCGGTCAAGTTGATGTTTTTCAGTGTCGCATTGGTCACATCGGCATAGTAAATCCGAGCGCGAGTCAAGTTAACCGAAGTCAGATTGGCATCGTTTAAGCTAGCATTCGTGAGAAACGCGTCGGTTAAATTAGCACCCTGCAAGTTCGCCCCCGTCAGATCTGCACCCTCCAGATTGGTTCCAATCAGATTGGCACCCCGCAGATTGGCATTTCGCAGATCTGACCCAATCAGATGCGCTTGGCTCAAATCGGCTCCAGATAAATCGCAGCCGTAACAAGCACCCGTTGCCAGAAGCTGCTGCACTTGCTGGGGATTCTCAGCCCTAGCGGGAGCGGAAAATAGCAGAGCAGGTAGTGCAAGAAATGCAGTTAAAGTTGTTAAAGTAGCTAAAAATTTGGTTTTCATTAAAGTCTCCTAACGATAGCTAAGGTCCTGACGGTAGCTAAGATCCTGGGAGCAATTTTCATCAGAAGCAATGAGCGGGTGGCGATCGCTCGATCCAGATCTTCTGAGCAAGCCATACCATAGCTACAACCTAGCATCGCGCTTTTCGGAAAAATTGCCCCAAAAATAAGATCTAACGCATTCCAGAGCGCTGTAAATGCAGAGAACAGCGCAAAAAGATCACTATGGCAAAAACAAGGTGAACCGACAAACCCTGACGTAATTCCACGATATAGAAATTAGACCGATTTTGTGTCTGTCTTTTGATTTATTTATGTGCCGCTAGTGTAGGGCAACCATTGAGACTGCCCGTTGCAGTGCCGATCGCATTTGCTCTATGGGTTTTGCCCAGCCAATTAGAATGGGCTGCTGATGCGCCAGATTGTCATGCAAGGCATCAGCCGTAAAGCGGAGCGGCTCCCCGGTGAGATCGCAACAGACTAGCCCTGCCGCTTGTGCCATTGCCAGCGGCGCGATCGTATCCCAGAGCTTGACCCGCTGGTTCAGATACAGATACAAATCAGCCTGCCCACAGATGACTTGCAGCACCTTTAAGCCAAAACTGCCGATCGAATCAAACCGAACGCCCGGAATCTCAGCGGCGATCGCTTGCCCATAGTGCTTTTGATCCTTTTCACCCAGCAAAATCAGGCAACGATCAGGCGAATAGTCCGACATCGTAGGCACTAATGGCATCGGCGGCTGATCGC
>JBBSFA010000399.1:0-4314 GCA_038239185.1 Elainellales cyanobacterium
AAACGGAATGATGCCTAGAAGCGGCAGTTTTGTGATTTGTTTAATTTCATTCGGGCTATGTAAGATATTACTGAGCTTATCTAACATGAGCGCAGTTCCGGTGCCCAGCAGCAATCCTAAGATAATTCCCTGGATCAAATTCCGTTGAACGCTCTCCGCTGAAATTTGCGGGGTAGTCGGTGGAGTTAAAAGCTCCCAAGGCGTTCGCTGCTGTGAGGCATCAATTTGTAACGCAGCCTGTTTAGTCAAAAACTGATTTAAATTCTCGGTTGAAATTTGTAGCTCTCGTTGGATGTCTGCATATTGACGAGAAATGCCTGACAAAGCGGTGATGTCTCCATTCAAAGAGCCGATTTTCTCTTTGAGGGCGCGATCGCGGGCTTCTAATTCCTGAATCTGGCTTTGGACTTGAATGTGAACCTGCTTCCCTTCTTCGGTCAGTGAATTGACTAGTTTCTCTCGCGCTTGCCGCAGGTACTGCATATCCGGGCTGGTATCCAGATACAAAATTGAGGCGCGATCGATCTGACTGTCTAGACTCTTAAGCTCGCTTAAGATCGATTGATAGCGAGGTGAATTGTTCAATGCGGATGATGCGATCGATTCACTAGGTTGTGCCCCGAGCTGTTCTGCTAAAGCCGCATCCACTTCTCGGAGCTGTTTGAGTTGAATCTCAACATCCGATTGCTCTTGGGAATAAGTCGAGAATTGTCCAGTTAGCTGGTTTCCTCGCGAAACGGGGTCAACGAGCAAATACTTTTGGCGGAGCTGCTGCAACCGTTGCTGGAGCATTTCAACCCGCTTTTGCTGCTCAGGCAGTTGAGCCTCAACGAACTCAATTCCTTGCCGGACATCTGACTGACGAGACTTGAGGCTATAGCTTAAAAAAGTAGTAGCAACCGCGTTTAAGACGGCTCTGACGCGCTCAGGATCAACATCTTCGTATGAAACGACTAAAACTTTACTATCGTTTTTCAGGGCACCGCCAACCGTCAAATTTTGAATGAGCGTGGCTTCTTGCAAATCGGGGTATCGGACTTTCAGTTGGTCTACGATCGGCGATATCACAGTAGGACTCGTCAATACCTTCAGAATATTTTCGTCTACAGCCCCACTTTCTGAATTGGTCAGAGTATCTGGGATGGAGGAGAGAACGCGAGTTTCAGCCGTCACCCGCTGAGTCAAAATTTCAATCGTTGCACTGTAGGTTGGAACGTCATTCAAGGCTTTGAATACAGAGCAAAAGGCTACCAGAGCGGTGATGCCACCAATCAAAAAGATTTTTCTACGCAGAACCGCGACCACTTGCCCTAGATTCAAGCTTCCTTCATCGCTTTCATCTAGCTGAGGGTGAGGGCTGAACACAACAGACTTGGATTGGGAAGACTTTGGCTGGGAACTCTGTTCAGTTATCATATTGACTTCCAGATCGTGAGAGTGCCGATCGATCGGCTAGAATTTGATGTTGAGTGAATCGATCGTCTATACTGTGTCTCTAATGTATGTATTTACGCGGTCTCTCAGTGAGGATCACGACAATTTCTCCGCGTTTATAAAAACTTTTTATATTGGCAAAATTTTCGCTGATGAACCAATCTGTTCAGGAGGCATACGGTTTAATGAAGGTTCAAACATTACAGGACTGAAAGTCCGTGGTCTTAGGATCGCAAAAAGGGGCGAATTTGCGATCTGCTAAGAGTCGATATACAATTACGAGACTTCACTGTCTAGAATTTCTTCACCTCAAGCTAATGCCAGCAAGGTTGCAAGTAAAACCTGAAGATTGTTCTCCTTTAGGGCGGTTAATTCTTCAATACCTGGAAGAGCAAGGTATTAGTATGAATCGCCTAGCAGATCTGTCTGGCGTTCCTCAGCCTCGGCTACGAGGAGCCTGCTTTAAGGGAACTTGTCCGACTCCAGAAACCTTAAGGAAACTAGCGAGAGTCATGGGTAAGCACCATCTGGAGCTTTACACATTAGCTTACGAAGGGCGGATCGAAAAGGTTCCAGAAGATGCCAATGATAATTCTTTGGACTTGCTGATGCGGGAGCTATTTGAAACGGCTAGAGAGATGGGTCTAGTTGCGCCTAAAACCTGCCCTTCTAAAACTATTATTCGCAAGGCGCTGATGGATCTGGGCTTTCATCCAGAAGATGAAGAGTGCGCCTAAACTAAAGGCTTGGAAAGAAGAGGAATGGATCACCCCTTTTTTCCAAGCCTTTGATTGTTCAGCCCGTCTTTCAACGGAGTAAAAAGACCTGTCTATCTGCGAGGAACAGCATTTTGATAGTCAATGTTCAAAGCTGAAATGCGCTGAGGTGCGTTGCCTCTGGGGTTGATCGATCGCGCCATATCCAGGAACAAAGACGGGTTGCCTGCTGTAGCCTTTTTATCAGCAGAAGTATAGCCACGAACCGAGGTCTGCCACAAGAACTGTGGGAACCCAAGCTTAGCGCGATAGTACTCGTTGTAGCGAGGGGATTTGATGTTGAAGGGAAGTTCACCTTCAGCCCGACCCGGCAATACGCGACGACGCTGGTAAGGAACGATGTCGTACCCAAAAGCTTCCAGATATTCGTCGCTGTTGAGCAAGTCATCGACAAAGCCTTTAGTGCCTTTGGTGGCAACGACGATCGACCAGGCAAGCTTTTCCCGATTATCGTAAACATCGCGACCCAAAACGCGCTGTACGGTTTGTTCAACAAATCGATAGTTGCTGTTGAGGTCGTAGAAGCTGCGCTTGTAGGTATCAGACAGCAGCAAGCCCCGGATGAAGTCTCTGACCGTAATTTGACCGCTGCGGAGCTGAGACTCCAGGAAACGCTCGCGATCGGCAGCGAACGCATGGAAGAAAATCTGACGATAGGCTGACTCGATCAGATTATCCATATCTGTCGAAGAGAGCATATTTTCTGTGGAGTAGACCCGAGGCTGCTCATCACCAGGGACTTCAAAACCAGCGACCCGCTGGTTTTGAGAAGAAGGAATATAGTCTAAGAGAGGAATTGCCACGCCTACAAAAGCTCCTTTACCTTACAAATTACGCATTATGTTAAGTGGACGACCAAACTCTATCAAGGGGTTCAGGTCGCCTTCTAGCAAAAGGGCAAACCACTTTGACGAATTTACGCCCTTTCGGCTTCTATGCCCGAATTTAGGGTCTAGCAAAGTTCAAGCGCAAAGCCTAAGAACTTCAAGACCGTAAATCTATACCAAAAGATTATATCGAGACAAGGGCGCTATTATTCGATTTAGTTTGATAAAGATTACACAACTTAATTTGAGCGAGGATCAAACTTAGCCCGGAACTTTTTTAGCTGGATTTCGTCTCTTCTGCTTAATATCAATGTCTAAGGGGTTAGTGTCGAGAGGTATTTAAAAATTGTGCTGCCCTATCAAGGCTACGCTGTCTTAAAAGATACGTTGTCTAGTGAATAAAATTACCCGATCGAACGAGGAATTTGCCTCCCCTCCAATAAAATTCGGCTTATGATAGTCTGGGTGGCAGTTTAGCCTTGGGTAATGCCCTGTAGTTCCATAGAAGTCACGGTGGGAATTGCCGCTTGTGAAGGATTTAGCAATGATTCAGAACTCTAACTCTCATCGTATCTATCATCCCATCTTCTCTTCTTTCCTGAGTCAACGGACCCTTCTGATGGCTGGCATTGGCTGGCTGGGAGGTCTTAGCCTTCTGAGCGCGAGCTGCCTGAGCGCGGATAGGGCGATGGCTCAATCAGCTTCAGAAATCGGGAGTGGGGCTGAGGAGAGTGCTGCGGTTCCCAGCGCTCAAGATCTGCTGATGCCGCAGGAACCTGTGCCTGAAACTCCATCTGCTTCCGCAGCAAGTCAGCCCACCGTAGATCAGCTAGTTGTGCCTATAGAGCCGATCGCTCCAGTAGACTCGGCGGCTCCGACTTCTCCGGCGATCGATGCTGCATCACCTCCTAGCCCTACCAATCAGCCTTCCAGCGAGGCTTCTGGGACTGCGCCTAGCGCTTTAGTCTCACCGAATCTGGAAAACAACGCGAAGGCAGTCTTTGGGCAATCTGGCTTTGGGCAATCTGGCACGCCAAACTCTTATATTGATTCAACGCCTTATGCTTTAGGCGCAACTCAGCCCGATGTCGTGCTATCGGAGCGATCGACGGGCTGTCAGACCGTGCTGCAACCTGGGCAGGCTGCCCCGGCTAGCATTTGTCCGCCTGCGCCCGCCTTCTCGACTGGCGGCGCATACTCTGGCGGCTACACAACCGTTAGCGCTAGTGCTAGCGGTGGCTACGGCGGTGCTGTCACCATGCCTTCCATGCAGGATT
>JBBSFA010000400.1:0-4303 GCA_038239185.1 Elainellales cyanobacterium
CGTCAAGAGCATTTCGGTACGAATGTCTTGCAGCATGTCAGACGGAGCGACAGGGAAGTAGCCACGCTTTTTGCCGATCTTGTAGCCCAAGCTGCCGGGCTTACCAGAGTTCCAGGGACCTTCATCTGAGTCGATGAAGTAATAGCCCTCATGTCCAGATTGCCCGTACTCAACGCTGTCAAAAATGAAGAATTCTGGCTCAGGTCCGCAGTAGACCTTATCGCCAATTCCAGTCGAGATCAAATAGTCGATCGCCTTCTGAGCGATCGATCGGGGATCGCGTTCATAGAGCTGCTGCGTCCGAGGATCGACGATCGTGCAGATCATGCTGAGCGTCGGCACTTCCATGAAGGGATCGATCCAGGCGGTGGTTGGATCGGGCACCATCGCCATGTCAGAGTTGTTGATGGCTTTCCAGCCTCGGATGCTGGAACCGTCGAAGGCAACGCCACCTGTGTTTACAAAAGAATCTTCGTCAATCAGGCTCTTGTGAAATGTACAGTGTTGCCAAATGCCAAACAGGTCAACGAACTTGAGGTCGATCAGTTCGATGCCCTGTTGCTCAATCATCTGTAAGACTTCTTGCGCGGTTTCAGGCATTGTTACTCCTTAACTAGTTGCGGCACGTCAAAGGTTCACGGTTGGGGAGAGAAAAGTATGTAGATGACAACAGAAGCGAAGCGACGATTCCGATGCAATCGAGTTCGATCGAACTGCTGCTCTGATTGTTCATGCGCGATCCAACTTTCCATTCGGTCAAACTTAACCTTAGATTAAGGACTCAAAGCTGTATCACAGAATACAAATTAACACAAAGTCAATGTTCGCGTAACTTTTCGTAGCAAACCCAGCGAATTTGAAGGGCAAACAGGGTTAACGCATCGTGATAGACTAAATTTCAACGCTGTGAAACACAAGAGATACACCATTTAGTAAGGCTGTTGGGAGAATAAATTTCATGCGGGATGCGGTGACCAGTCTGATTAAAAACTATGACAGCACAGGTCGATACCTCGATCGCAATGCCCTTGACTCGCTCAAGTCTTTTTTTGACTCCGGTTTAGCCCGAGTTCAAGCGGCGGCTGTGATCAACGGCAATGCGGCATCGATCGTCAAGCAAGCCGGGTTGCAGCTTTTTGAAGACATTCCAGAGCTGATTCGTCCCGGTGGCAATGCCTACACGACTCGCCGCTATGCCGCCTGCCTGCGCGATATGGACTACTACCTCCGCTATGCGAGCTATGCGTTAGTAGCAGGCAGTATGGATGTGCTGGATGAGCGGGTGCTCCAGGGCTTACGGGAAACCTACAACTCGCTGGGTGTGCCGATCGGCTCAACCGTCTTTGGCATCCAGATCATGAAGGACATTGTCAAAGAGCAAGTCGCTGCCGCTGGGATCGCAGATACTTCGATCGTCGATCAACCGTTTGACTACATCACTCGCGAACTGAGCGAGCAGGACGTTTAGAAGTTCCCGGAGCTTGATGCGTTACGGCTATCGCCTAACGCATCCTACAAAATTCTTAAAAAGCGGGTTTCAACTGTGCAGCGCACTACTGAAACTCGCCTTTTTTAGGATTTTAAGCGATCGCCCTAACTGCTCCAAACCTTCTCCAGCACTTGAGCAGCCGGAATATCGGCCAAGTTGCCTGTTGCCGACTGAATGCCGGAAAATTTGTCGTCCTTGGGCAGCAATGTCGCCGCCGTGGTAGAGCCAAACAAAGCCAGCGTATAGACCTTCAGAGCCACGGCAAGCTGCATCGGCACACCCGCCGGACTCAGCATCAGATTGGCTCCGGCAATCATGGCGGCAAGCTTACCCAGATCGCCCGGACGAGTCACCTTCAGATCCGGGTAAGCCTGGAGCAACAGTGCGATCGCATCGACATCACCCGTCGCCTGAGCCACGACTAGCGGCATATCAGGCTGCCGCTGCCGGAAGCTTTGAATGATTTCTTGCCAGTTGGCGATCGGGTAGGTGTCGTCCTGTCCAGAATCAGCCTGAAGCAGCACATAGCCGCTGCCAATACCCAGCCGCTTCCGTTCCCGCTCTGCCCAATCCAGATCGCCTTTAGGCAGGCTGAGGCTCAGCGCTGGACAAGGCGCACTGGCGTTGAACCCTTGCAACAGGTCGTAATAGGCATCTGCCTTATACTGATTCGGCTTAAACGGCACCTTGTGGGTGTAGAACAGCTTGCCAGGGCTGTTGTCATAGCAGATGCGGGTGGGAACGCCAGCCAGCCACAGCAGCAGCCCCACGCTCCAGCTTTGTCCCGTGTAAAGCGCACCCGTGTAGTAGCGATCGCGCACGACCCCCAGCAGGTTTGCCCAGTCTGCGGGACTATTGCGATCGAGGTAATCAAACACCAGCACGTCGTTGACTGACTTAGAGAGACGATAAGCCGCCTTGGCTTTCGGCTCTACGACCACGTCGATTTCGGCTTGAGGATAGCTTTGCTTGAGCGCATCCAAAGCTGGAAAAAATAAAATCTGCTCGTCTACCCCGCCGGGAACAAAAGCTACTATCCGCATAAATATTCCGTTACGAAGACGGCTATTACTTTACTAGGTTTCACGAAGCAGGAAGTGTGTTCCTACATGCAGCCCTGACTAACTTACCAGTTTGATGTCCAATTTCTCAATATTCTATAGAAAGCAGTCCCATAATTTCTTCCATCAGCCGAAGGAAGCCAGACTCGATCGCCCTGCTCCCCCAGAATAAAGCAAGATAGGATCAAGCTCTTACCCTTCATTTTTGCGCTAAGCCCTGTGATCAACCCTGTACCGATCGCTCCTGTCACCCTCCAAGTCCACCAGGCTGCCGATCGCTTGGATCGCTTCCTATCAGAACATCTGCCCGATCTATCGCGATCGCGGCTGCAAAAGCTAATTGAGCAGGGGCAAGTCTGGGTAAATGGACAGGTCTGCACCTCTAAGAAAATGGCGGTACAGGTGGGCGATCGGGTTTCGCTAGAAGTGCCAGAGGCGATCCCGCTCGACCTACAGCCAGAAGCGATCCCGCTCGACATCCTTTACGAAGACGAGCAGCTCATCATCCTCAACAAGCCCTCTGGACTGGTGGTTCATCCAGCTCCTGGACATGCAGGCGGTACGTTGGTGAATGCACTGCTGGCTCACTGTCGGGACAGCTTGGCGGGGATCGGCGGCGTGGAGCGCCCTGGAATTGTGCATCGGCTCGACAAAGACACGAGTGGGGCGATCGCCATTGCCAAAACCGATTTGGCGCATCAGCATCTCCAGGCGCAGTTCAAAGCCAAAACTGCCCGCCGCGAATATCTTGCCGTCGTCCACGGTGCGCCGCCCACGCTGAAGGGCACGATCGATGCGCCAATCGGGCGAAATCCCACCGATCGCAAAAAGATGGCGATCGTCTCAGAAGCAAAGGGCGGCAGAAAAGCCGTCACCCACTGGCAAGCCGAGGAGCGCCTGGGCAATCTGACTTTGATGCGCTTCCAGCTCGAAACCGGACGCACCCATCAGATCCGCGTTCACACGGCGCATGTTGGCTATCCGGTGGTGGGCGATCCGGTCTATGGCGCGGGTCGGGCGATCGGTGTAAATCTCACAGGTCAGGCACTCCATGCCTATAAGCTGCGGTTGCTGCATCCGGTTAGCGGCGAGTGGATTGAGGCGATCGCGCCGTTGCCGCCGGAGTTTGTGACATTGATGGAGGTATTGAGAAGGCGGGCTGGCGCTTAATTTATCCGCCCTGCACCCGATCGCCCAGAGCGTAGACTCAATCTGCTGAATAGACTGAGCCATTTTAGGCGAAGGGCGATCGAGCGCATACAGTGATTGCAGCGCATCTGACCAGAGATTTTGATCCGCGAAATACTGGGCTTGCTGAATCGCGATCGCCTCCTGGCTCTGACCACTCGCCTGCGATTGAGCTGCAATCTCCTGAAGCTGAGCCGCGATCGGCTGCCGCTGCTCCGCCGCTACTACCTGAAACACAGACGAAGTATTAGCATTCGCCTCACCCACGAGTTCCCACTGATAAATTTGTCCAGGTTGCAAAGCCGTCCCGCTATAGGCAACACTGCGGCTTTGCGGATCGATCGCCTGATTCCACAGCACTTCCCGGCTGCCCAGTTGGCGCAGTTGGATTTGTGCGACTGCACCTTGCCAGATAAACAGAGGGCGATCGCTCCAGACCTGATCCGTTTCTGATTCTAATTAATTGTGTGTTTTCCTAGGAAGCCAGGGGCAAATCTAGTAAGTTCAAAGTAGACCCAATCAGAAAATGGGGAGGTTGCTATGAGCGATGCCGGTTCAACCGTTC